>NZ_JBOEFX010000100.1:4963-80102 GCF_050633125.1 Lewinella sp. | reverse complement strand
TTGCCTTGGTTAAAACCAAAATCACTATCCTATCAACTCTGAGAACCGAAGGGACGATCACCGGAGGTAAACCCGACACTTATTAATCCGACGTCGCTTAACAGACCGCTACATGATGGCCACCAAACCCAGGCCCAGCCAATCTCCTCGCAAGATAGGGCCTACACCGCTTTGGAAAAAATAATTATTCACATCAGCTCCGGCTCCGGCCATGCCTGCATCTCCTTTACTAAAGGTATAGTGTAGGCTCAGTTTCAGATTGGATGTGAAATAAAAATTACCACCAACATCTGCTATTCTTTCTTCGCCAGCAAAAGCTAACAAGCTAGCGGCGCTTGATTGATCAGCAGCAGAGAGAGGGCCAGAAAGTTTGGTCAACATTCCGCTGGGCTCCAACCAATATTCGCCCAATTTAAAAGTATAACTTAGACGTAAGTAAGCCGTTTGTGCTGAGGTCGAAATAGCTTCGTATCCGCTGCGGCCTAGCACCAAGTACTCGCCATCAAGGCTCCAACCATCATAGTTGCCTAAAAAATCAAACCCGTAGGCATGGTTGTCTTGAAACACATCTGTCTTTGCTTGCCACGCACCTTCAAGCGCCAGGCTCAATCCTCTGCGTTGACCAAAGTAATTGATTTTATGCCCCGGTGTATATGATTTTGATTCAGGGTCTCCCAGGTAGGCCACCAGCCGGCCTGTTAATAACGGTGAATAAACATCACCTGCCGAGTTACTACCGTAAGCTTTCATTGCGGGATTAAACACCCCGACATCATAACCCCATGATAGTTTTTCTTTTAAAAACAAGCCACCAATATTGACCCCTAGCGCGCGGCCCGGCCCAATACCTACCAAATGTCTACGCAGGTAGTTTTGTACCCAGGCCTTTTCCATAGAAGAACTTCTTAAGGCAGAGGTAATACTTTCCCGACCGATTTGGGGCACCTGATACCCCGCTACAAGATGGGCTTTCTCGCTTTGTGGGCTTAAGCGCCATTGTACAAAAGCATTCCATAAACGTATCTGGGGGGACCCACCGTTATTTGCGCCCCCCTCGGTAGCTGCTAATAAGTCGCGCCCTACTAGATCAGCGGCTAAGATGAAGTTGAACTTGATGCGATCACCAACTTTTCCTTTGAAACCAAACCGGGAACGCCGAAGTTGAAAATTAAGCCGATCGTCTACCTTTTCATACTTACCCTCATCAGGTCGATAGACTTCCTCTCCTATGGTGTAGCTGGTCCACACTTGCAAAGCAGCCAAAGGCTCTATTTCTACTTGTTTCCAGAGCGCTGGCAACGTGGTCGCTGGGGTCTGAGCGTTCCCTAAAACTGCGGCAAGCAGTAAAAGAAAAGTCAATAAACGGAGATGATACATAACAGCGGAGAAAATCTTTTAGTGAGGTAGTTTGTCTTTTACAACGCCATAGGTGTAAGTACCCAAGGTGCCGCCAAGAATCACCAGCGCCATGATACCAAACCCTTGACCCAATAGTACAAACATTGGCCCCGGGCAAGCGCCCATAAGCGCCCAACCTAAACCAAAGATGCTGCCTGCCAGCAAATGCCGAGGAATGTGCAACTGCATAGGCATATAGCCCACAAAAGTATCGCGCCAGGTTTTCACCTTAAAACGCTTCATCAAAGCAATGATAATGGCTCCCAACACTACAGCAGTGCCAATAATACCGTACATGTGAAAACTCTCGAAGCGGAACATTTCGTGAATACGAAACCAAGAAACGGCTTCCGATTTGGTCATAATGATGCCAAAGACCGTTCCTACCGTAAAAAAGGATATGAATTGTTTCATCGTATTTTTTTTAGAAGATCAAAGGCATAATTACCCAAGTCATCAACAAGCCTCCGATGAAGAAGCCGATAACCGTAATTAAGGAAGGAAGTTGAAGATGCGAAAGTCCGGTAATTGCGTGACCAGAGGTACATCCCCGGCCATAACGCGCACCAAAACCTACCAGAAAACCTCCGATAATGGCAAGAATAATTCCTTTAGGACTAGTGAAATTGAAAACTTCCGTCGGTAAAAAGCCATCTCCTTGCGGATAAGCCATTCCAAAGTCTTCTTTAAGGTGAGTAAGCGTACTTTCAGAAATAGCCACTGCTTCCGGGCTTCCCAAAAAGTAAACCGCAATAAAACCACCAAGAACAGCCCCTAGCACAAATGCCAGTCGCCAGTTTTCGTCTTTTAGATCAATATCAAAAAAAGCATGGCGTTTTCCTGCCCCTGCCATCGTACAGAAGTTGCGGAACGCTGTAGACACACCAAAACTGCGCCCCATCCAGGTCATCAGAAACAAGATAGCTGCGATAGCCACTCCTGAAACAGACCAATGCCAAGGTTGGCGAATAAGGTCCAGGATTGAGGACGCAAAAATTACAAATGCGATCATTGGAAAGTAGTTAGTCTTAACTAAGAGCTTGTTCAAAAATTCATGAACAAGCTCCAATCATTACATAAAAATACAAATTAGTATTGGTCAAAAATTAACTTTCCTCTTTCATTTCCGCTTTTCAGCTTGAATAAACTCATTAACAATCGTTTATTACTTCACTGAAAAGCGGAAGTCGGAAATTAATTATTCGACCGTTACTTAACACTTTTATTTGTGCCGTTACCTTATCTCACTAGGCTACAGTTGCCTGGTTAATCACGTGAAGCAAGGCCGTAGCGGATTGCATGCCGGACTGGCGCCATTTCATTTCACCATTCTGAAACAAGATAAAAGTAGGTACTCCCCGGATCCCCAGCTGATTGGCCAGGGCTTGGTTTTTATCAATATCTACCTTTACAATCTTAGCTGTTTCACCAGCTTCTGCGGCTACTTCTTTGAGGATTGGGGCCATGGCTTTGCAAGGGCCACACCATTCTGCAAAGAAATCGACCAATACAGGCTGCTCGCTATTGATCAGCTCTTTGAAAGATTTTTTATTACTCATTTTGCTGTTAGTTTTAAAGACTTAATAGCCAGGCGCAGGAGTAAAACCCAGGGCCAGCCATGCCAAAACAAATCAAACCAGTCCATCATTGCCATCCCTTTAGCACCACCGGCCAGCCAACGAAGCTTACCAAACAAGTGGGGTTCAGGGTAGAAAGGTGCCAGCCCCAGAAACACGCAGGCTAGTATCACCATTTTCCAATCATTAATAAATGCGGACATAAGTTTTCATTTTGCTCGGCAAAAGTAAGGGCTGTTAATAAAGGGATCAGTGATATGAGTCACAGTAGTTGTCCTTCTGAAGGAAGAACTTTGTGAAAAATCAAAAATACCAGATGTTAAACGCCCCTCATTTGCCGGCTTCTCTTAAATACATTGTAGCTACACTAAAAGTTGATCAACAATTAGATCCACGTCGCATGGCTCAGATTGTCGAAGCAGCCAACGTTAAAGTGCAAGACCTCGAAGCCTGGGCAGACTTTCAGCATTCGCCTGCCGACAGCTACGGTCGTAAACTCGTGGCCCATGGGCCCAATTTTGAAGTGATGGTCATGTCTTGGTTGCCAGGAGATTTCTCCGCCATTCACGATCATGGCCATACCCAGTGGGGAGCAGTACAGATTTTCGGGCAGGCTGAACATGCAACCTTCAGGGTGCGCCAGCAACAATTGCGGACCACTGCTCGCTGGCAGGTACAACCGGGGGATATCGTTCCTGTAGGCCACGACCTGATTCACCAAATGGGCAACCCAACCCAGCAGCCTTTTCTCAGCCTTCACGTTTATGGTTTTCCCGAAGCCATTGACAACGTCACCGGCGATGCTCGCATCTACGATCCTGTAAAAGGGCTTATTCAACGAGTCGACGGCGGCGTATTCTATGCTTTACCGACTACAGCTATCAAAAGAACAGAGCCTGGTTTCCGAGGAGATATCCCTACCCAACGACGCCACCAGCAGGATTTGCAGCACCGTTTAACACAAATGCAAAAGGCTAGAATCTTAAGCCATTCTTAAGACAAGCCCTCTTCTTCGTTTGTAAATTTGCACCATGAGAGTTTTAGTAGTCGAAGACGAGACTGGTATTGCCAACTTTATCAAGCAAGGGCTGGAAGAAGAAGCCTATGCCGTAGACGTAGCCGACAATGGGGTCACCGGGTTAGACTGGGCCATGACCAATACGTACGACATAATGCTGCTCGACTGGATGATGCCTGGTAAGACCGGACTTGAGATTTGTCAGCAAATTCGCAAGCATCATATTGCCACTCCCGTAATTTTCCTGACCGCCAGAGACACTTTGCAAGATACCCTGCAAGGCTTGCAAGCTGGTGCCAATGATTATATAAAAAAGCCTTTTCATTTCGAGGAACTATTAGAGCGCATCAAGGTACAACTACGCCCCAATAGTGGCGAACACGAGCGTTTTACGCTGGGAGATATCGTGTTGGATGTTGCTGCCCACCAAGTATGTAAAGCAGGAAAGGAGGTGGCGCTCACTCAGAAGGAATTTGCGCTCTTAGAGTACTTAATTCGCAACAAAGGCAAAGTTTGTCGCCGGTCTAGAATCATTGAAAGTGTATGGGATATTCACTTTGATTACAACACCGGGGTCATTGACGTATACATCAACGCCATTCGCAAAAAGCTGGAACTCGACAAAGACGAAGACTTGATCCAAACCGTGCGCGGAGTGGGCTACATCGCAAAAGATTAAATGAAGCTATCGTTTAAAAACAGGATTGCACTTTACTACCTCCTGGCTACCGCCAGCGTGGTGACGGTCGTTTTTCTACTTATCTATTTTGTGGTACAAACGGCTGTTTACAGCGAACTGGACAGCAACTTATCCTTCGAAGCGCACAAGCATAGCGAAGAGATACTTATCCACAACGACAGCATTTTTTTTAAGAACAAAAATGAATGGGCCGAACGGGAGCACCGCGAAGTACAGGTCAACCCTGTTTTTATCCAGTTGGTCAATAGCGCGGGAAAAATCATGGACAAATCGCCCAATCTCATGGGCGATGCACTCGATTTTGATCCGTCACGAGCTTTCGATTTCCACTTTGACACGGGCCTCAATCAGCAACAAATCAGGCAAATCCAGCTCCCCATCAAGCAAGAAACACAGCTTAAAGGGTACATTTTGGCGGCGATGTCGCTAGAAGGGCCAAAATTGGTACTTGCCAGCCTCAAGCGGTTGCTATTATGGCTTTTTCCGATCGTGCTGGCCTGCCTTTTTTTTATCACTCGTTTTCTTGCAGGGCAAAGTATCAAGCCTGTGCAGCTGATTACGACTACCACTAATCGGATCACTCAAAACAGCCTTGACGAACGTATTGCGCTACCCGTGACCAAAGATGAACTCTTCACGCTTACTTCCTCCATCAATGAATTATTGGAGCGTATTCAGAATGCCCTGCAAAGAGAGCAGCAATTTACGGCCGATGCTTCTCACCAACTGCGGACCCCTCTATCGGTACTCAAAGGTACCTTGGAAGTAACCCTTCGCAGGATACGAACACCTGAAGAATACCAAGAGAAAATAAAAATCAGCATCCAGGAAATTGATCGCCTTTCCGTTTTGGCCGATCAGCTTTTACTCCTGGCCCGCTTTGATAGCGAAACGAGTGCGATTAGGCGAGAAAAAGTAAGCCTGTTCCCGCTGGTAGACAATACCCTGAAACGATACCAGTCTATTATTGACGAAAAAGCGCAGTCCATCAAGGTAGAGATTGACCCCAACCTAGAGGTCAACGCCGCTCCTTATTATCTGGATTTGATTATTGAAAATATCCTAACAAACGCCATCAAATATTCCCCGCAAGGGAAAGAAATAAGCATTCGTGCCTGGTCAGAGGATCATCAAATCAGGCTTGCCATTAGCGATGAAGGGATCGGGATCTCTCCTGAACATTTGGAACAGATATTCCACCCCTTTTTTCGTTCAAAAGCCCTCGAACACAAAAACATCAAAGGCAATGGCCTGGGGCTTTCCATCGTCAAGAAAGCTTGTGATGCGCTGGGGATAAAGATTAAGGTGGAGAGTACGCTGGGGGAAGGGACGCGGTTTTATTTGGATTTCCCTTCAATCTTAAGCAAATCTTAAGCAACAGCTAAGAAAATCCTCAGGGACCTGCTTCTATTTTTACACGGTCAAAAACAAGCGTGTAATGTTAGAGCAGATCATTAATTACAGCATTCGTCACAAGCTGATTGTATTGCTTTTCACCCTAGGGATTGTTGGATTTGGGCTCTATGCCTTATCCCAAATCCCTATCGGTGCCGTACCTGACATCACCAACAACCAGGTACAGGTAATCACCACTTCGCGGAACCTTTCTACGCAGGATGTGGAGCAATTCATCACCTATCCAGTGGAATTGGAGATGGCCAACTTACCCGGCGTAAAGGAGATCCGGTCGGTTTCAAAATTTGGACTTTCTGTGGTCACCATTGTTTTTGAAGACCGAATGGGTACCTATCTACCTCGCCAACTGATCGAAGAAAAAATAAAGGCTGCTGAGGAGAAAATCCCCGCTGGTTTTGGTAAGCCTTTCATGGGGCCAGTCACTACCGGCTTGGGCGAAATTTACCAATATATTCTTGATGTCCGCCCTGGTTACGAAGACCGCTATTCGATCATGGAATTGCGGACGATTCAGGACTGGATCGTAAAACGCCAACTCTCAGGTATTCCGGGCGTGGTGGAAGTAAACACCTGGGGTGGGCAATTGAAACAATACGAGGTAGCCATAGATCCTCAACGCTTACGCAGCATTGAACTTAGCGTCACCGAGGTATACCAGGCCCTCGAACAAAACAATAATATTGCAGGAGGGGGATACATTGAAAAAACCAACGAAAGTTATTTTGTTCGCGGCGAAGGCTTGATCAACTCCTTGAAAGACATTGAACAAATTGTGGTAGACAACCGCAATGGGACGCCCATCTTTGTAAAGGATATCGCAAAGGTCCAATTTGGGGCAGCTACCCGCTTCGGCGCCATCACCGCCAATGGTCAGGGCGAAAAAGTACTCGGCCAAGTGATGATGCTCAAAGACGGCAACTCCAAAGCCGTGATCGAAAGCGTGCAGGAACGGGTGGCGCAAATCCAGAAATCACTCCCAGAAGGGGTTTACATCAATGCCTTCCTTGACCGTAGTGTGCTAATTGGCAAAACCACCAGTACGGTAGCTGAAAACCTGATCTTGGGTTGTTTGATCGTTATTTTCGTTGTCGTTCTATTGCTCGGAAATTTCCGTTCTGGGCTGGTGGTTGCATCTGTCATTCCACTCTGTTTGCTGTTTGCCCTTTCATTGATGTACCTCTTTGGGGTAGACGCCAACCTGATGAGTTTGGGGGCGATTGACTTCGGTATCATTATTGATGGGGCGGTGATTATCGTGGAATACGTGGCCTACAAAATCACGGCCCAAGCTGATCGACTGAATGGCATAGACGCATCTGAAAGGCAAAACTTAATGGACGAAATCACCTTCAAGAGCACCATCAAAATGATGCGTTCGGCGGTTTTTGGCCAGATCATTATCATTATCGTTTTCATCCCTATCCTTTCGCTGACCAATGTAGAAGGGAAAATGTTTAGCCCAATGGCACTCACTTTTTGCTTTGCGCTAATTGGGGCGATGCTCTTGTGCTTTACTTACGTGCCAGTCATGTCGGCGCTGTTCCTGAAACCTGCCAAGCAAGGTAAACGCAACATTTCTGTGATGATTTTATCTTTTCTGGAGCAGCTTTACACGCCTACCATGGCTTTTGCTTTACGCAACAAAGGAGCTGTACTAGCCGTAGCTGCATTCCTGCTATTAGGTTCGGGGTTACTTTTTTCCCGGATGGGTGGAGAATTTGTTCCTACGCTTGACGAAGGCGACTTTGTTATTCAACCTGTTTTGAAAACGGGTACATCCCTGAGTAAAACCATTGAGACCACGACATCCATAGAAACAATTCTCAAAGAGTTTCCTGAAGTTAACCAAGTGGTCACCCGAATTGGCGCTGCCGAGGTGCCGACCGACCCTATGTCGATGGAAGAAAGTGATGTCATCATTACCTTGAAACCTTTCCATAAATGGACGACGGCCGAAACCAAAGATGAACTGGCAGATGCTTTTAAAGAAGCGCTTTCGGTGATTCCTGGCATTGAATATGAGTTTACCCAACCCATTGAGATGCGCTTCAATGAGTTGATTACTGGTGTGCGTGCTGACTTGGCCATCAAGGTTTTTGGCGAAGACCTTGACGTCCTCAATGAGCTGGCACAAGACATCAAAAAAGCCATCGACGGTGTGGAGGGTGCCGCAGATATTTCGGTAGAAAAAGTAGCAGGCTTACCGCAAATGAGTGTCCGCTACCAGCGGGATAAAATTGCCAAATACGGCCTGAATATAGCCGACGTCAACAACCTGTTGACCATGAATTTTGCGGGCCTCTCCGCCGGTAGTGTCTTTGAAGGAGAGAAGCAATTTGATCTCGTTATCCGCTATGACGCTCCTTTTCGCAAGGATATTGAAAATCTCCAAAACAGCTTTGTACCCTTGCCCAACGGCCAACAAATCCCCCTGCGGGAACTAGCAGAAATAAGCTATACTAAAGGCCCTGCCAAGATATCCCGCGACGAAACCAAACGCCGGATTGTGGTGGGTGTAAACGTCCGTAATCGCGACTTGGAATCCGTTGTTCAGGATGTGCAGGGGATCATTGAAAAAAACATCGACTTGCCCGTGGGGTATTCCATTACCTATGGTGGTCAATTTGAGAACCTGCGTAATGCTCGCAACCGACTGATGGTAGCAGTGCCCATTGCACTAGCCTTGATTTTCATCATGCTCTACTTCGCTTTCCAATCGGCCAAGGAAGCATTGATGGTGTACAGTGCCATCCCGCTATCGGCGATTGGAGGTATCCTGCTGCTCTACCTGCGGGGAATGCCTTTCAGTATCTCCGCCGGGGTGGGTTTCATTGCGCTTTTCGGGATTGCCGTACTCAATGGTATTGTATTGATTGAACATTTTAAAGAACTAAAAGCACAGGGCATGACCAACTTACATCGCCGTATCCTGGTGGGTACACAACAACGGCTACGTCCCGTTTTACTGACCGCAGCGGCCGCGGCATTGGGCTTTTTGCCGATGGCATTGTCTACTTCTGCCGGTGCCGAGGTACAGCGGCCACTAGCTACCGTCGTTGTAGGTGGGCTGATCTCTGCGACGCTACTAACCTTATTGGTTCTACCGGTACTGTACGCCTATTTTGACCGTAAAGAAAGAGGACGAAAACGCAAGTCAAAAGTCTTGTTGGTAATACTGCCTTTATTGACCTTCTCTCTACCTGGGCAAACACAAACGTCGGTTTTATCCCTGGAACAAGTCCTGGAACAAGCATTGGCCAACAATGCCGGGCTGGAAAGTCAACGCCTGACGGTAAGCCAACAGCGAAGCTTATTGCCTGCCGCGTATGATATTGATCGAACGCATATCTACTACGGTTATGATCAAAACAACATAGCGGCCAATAACCAACCCTTAAGTATCATTGGGGTAGAACAAGCCTTTCAGTTGCCGGGTGTTTATCGCGCCAAGCAAAAACTTCAGCAGGGAAAAACAGCTTTGCAGGAACAAGTCTTGCGGCTGGAAGAAAGACGCCTGGCCAAGGAGGTTTCCAAAGCTTACCTCACCATCGTCTATTGGGCAAAACGGCAAGAGAACTTTCGCTATCTCGACAGTCTCTATCGCGAGCTAGCCAACGCTGCCAGCAGGCGCTACGAACTGGGGGAAACCAATTACCTGGAGCAACTTTCCACCACCAGCAAGCAGCAGGAGATCACCTTGCAACTGCAGCAATGTGACGATGCATTGACGGAGAGCTACCAAGCGCTCAATCAATGGCTCCAAACCGGAGGGGAGTATCAGGTCGATACCAAAGAGTTTCCGGTACTTATATCACAAGATACTTCATTGAGCAACCACCCCGCCATTGCCTATTTCCAGCAAGCGGAAATCAATGCAACATCGGCAATGAAGGTTGCCCAAAAGGGGCTACTGCCTGATTTGCAGCTCGCCTATTTTGCCGGTACCAACGGCGCACCAGAAGCAACTATTTACCATGGTTTTCAGGTGGGTGTGGGCATTCCGCTGTGGCGAAAAGGCACAAAAGCACAAATCACTGCCGCAGAATTACAACGTAGCATAACCGTCCAGCAAAAATTAGATCACCAAATACAGCTACAAACGACATCGGCCAGGCTACAAGCCCAGGCGACCAAACATGAACGGGCCCTGGAATACTACCGAACGAATGGCCAACAACTGGCCCAGGAAATCATCCACACCTCCACCCGTGCCTTTCAGACCGGAGAGATTGACTTTTTGCATTACCTCCAAGCACTGGATCAAGCCAAACGGATGGAAAACGACTACCTGGATCAACGCCTACAATACTACCTGACCATTTTAGAACTCAATTATCTAAACTAAAGGAGTTGTCTCAACAAGCAAACTAATGTTTATGAAAAATATAAATTTTGTCTTTCTGCTTTCTGCCTTCCTGCTACTAAACACTTGTAATAAGCAGGCTGACGAAGGTATTGAAATTGCGGCCTCTTCCGAAGAAGTAAGCGATGGCTTGGTTACCGTTACACCACAGCAATATGAGCAGGCCAAGATGCAACTAGGCACTCTACAGGCACAGGATTTGCCCAATATTGTTACCGCTTCAGGAATGATAGATGTACCTCCCGGCCAACAAGCTGCCGTGAGTGCCTATGCAGGAGGCTACGTCAAAAACATCCAACTGGTACCGGGGCAAATGGTCCGCAAAGGACATCGTTTGTTTACATTAGAAAATCCGGAATTACTGGTTCTTCAGCAGAATTATCTGGAAACTATAGCACAGCTGGCTTACCTAAAAGCGGATTACCAACGCCAGGAGACTTTGGCGGATGAGAACATTGCTTCGCAAAAAAACAACCTGAAAGCGACGGCAGATTACCAGGCAACCCTGGCGCGTGCTGAAGGGCTCAAGGCCCGCCTCCAATTATTGGGCATCAACACCAAGGATTTGACGCCCACTACCTTGGCCAACAACATGGCCATTTATGCACCTATCAGCGGCTACATTAGCGAAGTGAATGCAATGCCAGGAATGTACTTACAACCCCAGGACGTAGCACTAAAGATCATCAACACCAGTAACCTTCATGTAGAATTGGAAGTTTTTGAAAAAGATATTCTTTCGATCAAAATTGGGCAAAAAATTCTATTTCGTATTCCTGACACCGGGACTAAAACCTACGAAGCGGAAGTCCACATTATTCAAAAAACACTAGACCCCGAAACCCGCCTAGTGAGAGTACACGGAGAATTGAACCAGAATGAAGGTCTCTTACTCCCCGGCATGTACGTCAGCGCCGAGATCATGACCAATGACTTAAAGGGCATGTCGATCCCGGAAACGGCATTGGTTAGTGCTGGCGAAACGACCTATTTATTGGTTTTAAAAGAAAGAACATCCCAGCAAGTCACCTTCGAGCAACGAATGGTAAAAATGGGTACACAAAGAGATGGTTGGGTGCAAATACTAAACCCAGAGGCCTTCCAGACACAGGATTCTATCCTTGTCGAGGGTGCTTTTAATCTGATAGGGATAGAATAAGCAGGACTTTCGGCTAGGTAACCTGCCGAGATGAGTGGTGGATTAGCGCCCCTCCTTTATGCTAAAAACAAGGTTAGTATCGTAAACACCCAGGGCGTGTCGAATGACAAGATCGCCCTGGGTGCTCAAGTTTAAATTAAAAGGAAGGAGGTACTAGTCTAAGCGATAAATTTCTCTGATCTCTGAAAGAATGCCCTCAAAGTCGATTTCCAAATCGATTAGTTTACCACTATGGATGTCAAAAACCCAGCCATGAACGGTAATATCTCGGTCGCGGAAAGCTGTTTGAACATCGGAGGTCTTCAGGACATTTACACACTGCTCCTGTACGTTTAGCTCTACCAGTCTTTTGTACTTCGCTTCTTCATCACTAATTGCATCCAATTCCTTGCGATGCAAACGGTAAACATCGCGGATGTTTCGTAGCCAGGGGTTTAATATTCCCAAGTCAGCAGATTGCATCGCAGCTTTCACACCGCCACAAAAATAGTGACCACAAACGACTACATGCTTAACCTTTAAATGGCTCACGGCGTAATTGATTACGGACATGGCACTTAGATCCGTATTAGGGACCATGTTCGCAATATTACGGTGGACAAAAACATCTCCTGGAGCTGCGCCCATCAAATCTTCAGCAGTCACTCTACTGTCTGAACAACCAATGTAAAGAACCTCTGGGCTCTGTCCTTTCGACAAGTTCTCGAAGTAGTCCTTATCAACGTCCAGTTTTTCGGCAATCCACTTTTTATTATTATTAAAGATTTGCTTAATATTCATTCCTGTCTGTTAGCTTTAATGATTCGATTACTATGCAATAAAGATAGTAATACTTTCATTAAAATTAGTCTAACTCATCGAAAAAGGACAAAAACACAATCAGGATTAAGATTACAGCTAACCATTGTTCTGTCAACAGAAAAGCGCATTGAGCTAATGCCCAAAGCGCTTTCTTCTTGATATACATTCAATACTGTATCTTATCAATGATATCTAAGGTCAAAACTATAACTTAACCCTACTTGTAAAGTGTGATTATTCTCAATGTGTACATTGTCAGTTTTTACGAGGTATTGATTCATGTAACCAACATTTACGGCACTGTTTTTATTCAATCGATACCCTAGGCCACCGTATATCCAATTTTGATCAAAATAATGGTTATCAGCTGCTTGCCCTACATTGATAAAGATTTCATTAAACAGCGACAAGAATAATTTATTTTTATCTGCCTGCTGTAAAGGCACCTCTAAGGCAAGGCGACACCTTACTCTATTTCTTGTGTTTTGTCTGGAAACAAAGCGCTGTTCTAGCCTATAGGTTTGAGTAATGCCTACAACCCCAACTTTATCTTTCAGGCTTACTTGCTCATACAGTCTTCGCTCCTTCGTCCGATGGGCTATTGGTTGTTCCCCGTAAGGGTAATTGATAACATCATCGTATCCCAGCGTTCCGGTAAGCTTACCGGAATAATGATAATTGACGCCTAGACGAAGCAATGACTGTTGCCAGTTTTTTACAAAATCATTCCTCCGGAAAGAATAAAGGGTATGGAGGCTAAATTTTTCAGAAATCCGATGATTACCCGAATAGGTCCACCAAGAGTTGAGTTGTGTAACTGTTTGCGCATTTAGCGAAAAGAAAACCAGCCCGCTCATGAGCAGGAATAGAAAATACTTCTTCATAAAAACAACTTATTTTATGCTGTTAATAGCTAAAGCAGGTAGGATGCACTTTGCATCCTACCTAACCGAACAGTAAAAGAATCAATTGGAATAAACAAAATCGAATCCTCGACAAAGAGGAGACTTCTTCATCAGAAACTTACGAAGAACGGTAAGCCACTTCGTGATATCCTTTCTTGTGTTGCCCCAGGAAAAGGCGAGCATAAATTCGGAAAATGACCAGACCGTCCAAAATCAGATTGAGGACAATGAGGATCAGTAGTGGAAATTGATTTTCGTGAATATGCCCAAGCAGTAAGTCTTCACCAATGAAGGTGGGCGTAATCGGAAATCCTGCCAACCCTAAACATGCAATCGCAAAGATGAAAGCCAGTTTGGGGTATTCATAACTATGGCCATGAAACTGGTGTAGGGAAACTGCTTCACGTTTGTTGCGCAGCTGATTAATCACCAACACGCCAATAATGCCTGAGATAAAAATACCACTCAGATACAGGTGAACCTGGTTAAAATCAAAAGCTTCATTGAATCCAAAAGACAAGGACTGGTAAAGCTGATTTACAATGATTAACACCCAACTACTACGTGCAGATTTCCGCTCTACAAAAGCTTTCAAAATAAAGATCAACCCGAACAACGCAAAGGCTTCCGGTAAAAACCGGAGCAAACCCGCTGGCAACAAATCTTGATGATACACCGCATAGAGCCCCATCAAGAACGGTGGTAAAGCCAACATATAGGTTTTCTTCTCATCCAAAAAATGGAAGGCATTACCCGCTACTTTTAGCGGATTCCAGAAAAAGCGATACATGAACCGATCCAGGTTAAACTCCTTGATACTCAGCACATAAATCGACAGCTTTATTTTGTTCCATAAGCCCTGAGTGCCTTGTGCAGCAGGTGGTGCAAAGTGAAAAAACTGATCGTGAATCCGATAGCTCAGCACAGAGGGCGACACCAACAATTGGTGACTCCGCAAGAGGGCATTGCCCACAAAGTGGATCAAAGCCACACCGTACCAGCCTAAAGCTACCTCCATAAACATCAAGCCTATTTGAGCAATCGAAGAATAAGCAATCTGGGTTTTAATCGACGATTGTACCCGTGCTGTCAGTGTCGCCATAATGCAAGTCAATAGTCCGACACCGCCAATGAGCCAATGAAACAGCAGGTTTTCTTCCCAAAATGGGGCTGTGCGGATCAGCAAAAAGACACCAATATGTACAGACAAAGAGCCGTAGAAAATGGCGCTTGATGTTGTTGGGCCTTCCATCGCCCGTGGCACCCAAAAAGAAAAAGGAAACTGTGCCGACTTCACCATCGCGGCCAGCAGGAATACACCAGGGATCATAAACTGGTAGAAACTCTCATCCAGAATATGCGCTTGTGGATTATGTAAACCATCCAGTTCCGAAAAGTTAATACTATGCCCGAAATAATGGTGGCAAACCCAGATGCCCAACAGCAAAGCAATGTCTGCTACCCGATACAACGAGACCACCTTGAGAGCATTCTTGACAGGCAGGTAACGCTCACGATAGAATCCTATCAGGAAAAAAGACGTAACGCCCAATACTTCCCAACCAACAAACAGCGTCTCTAGGTTGCCAGACAATAGCACAAGCACAAGACCAAAGTAGAAGAATTTGAGGTTATTGAAAAAGCGCTTATACCCTTTTTCCCTATGAATATAATATTTACTAAAAGTGACAATCACCCCGGTCAGGAAGGTTGCCGTAAGCAGATACACCAACGAGTAAGCATCCAGAAAAAGGCCGATGGAAAATTCCGTCGCAGCTTGGTGATAAAGTACCGGCCCTTGGTAATAAACGGGCTCAAAACCATTGCTGGCCCACAATAAAGCCAGTAGGATTAAGAAAATAAAATTGACACCAACCCCCAGTGCCGTAGCAACAAAAATGGGGCGTTCGTCCTTGTTATTGAACAAAAAGCCAATAGCCAGCGCCAACAAGGGAACAATTAATAAAATTGGCAGTATGAGGTTCATGGGTTATTTGTTTTGAGTTGGGTAAATGTGAACAGGGATATTCTCCTTGGTCGCATCTAATATGTGATTGGTGGTCATCTGCTTGGCTTTGACCATCACTTGTTGAATATCGGATGCTTGTTTCACTGTTCCCAATGATTTGTACAATGTAAATTCACCATCATTGAAATGATACAATTGCCCATCGTCAGGTGAAATCGCCACCAAATGCAACCAGCCTTTATCAAACCAATCATAAATAGCCGAAGAAGACTTGATGACTTTCAACACGATTTCCGGACGGTGTTCTACCATCATCAAGAGGCGTACTGGGTCGTGGTTTTCAATCATTTGCAAAGGCAAACCAGGTCGTAGGTCACCATCGCTACTGTTGGCTACGCCGATCAGTCCCATCACGTTATGCGGTAACTTGGTCCCCGCGCCCATCTTCTCAATATCCATCCGAGAGAAGTAGTACTCCAAGTTGATACCGCCACAAACAGCAGGCAAAGGATTCATCACTTGCAGTAGCACCTCGCCGGTTGGGTCGGTCTGATAATTGTACGTTTGAAGGAATGCACGACGGTCCAGGAACAAGCCTTTCATCCTATCGCGCGAACCTACGTAACATAAGGCATTCGTGCCGTGCCCCAATTCCGGCCGTGGTTCGAAATAAGAAACCGACCGTTTTTTGATCGCTTTTCTGATTTGCTTAATATCCTGATTAATATCAATCGACGCAAAACGACGCGCCCGCTCTTGGGCATTCAAGTCGAGTGCTTCCTCCATACGTGTATAAAACAACTGGTGTTGTGCAGCATTTTCGGGTGTCAGAATTTCGGTATCGTAATACCCTACTTCATCACTAGCGGTATCGTGCATTGCTCCTACAAACTGGGTGGTATCAGGGATATGAATTCCCCGCGTTTCCAAAACCAAGCGCACCTTAGAGTGGTTAGCCATGAAAGAAAATACTCGCGCATTGATCGCACCAGGCCGCCCACTACAGGCACCACAATCGTGTGCTCCGTGATGGGGATTATTGGCACTACTACTTCCGTGAGCAATAACATAAACCACATCTGTAAAATCTTCCGTCAGGCCAATACCTCGGAGAAGCCCTTGTACCACATCGGCCATTTCTTCAATAGTATAGCCAATCTGTAAGCCATTCTCTCGGTGACTAGGGTCTGTGTTCTCTATCAGTAGCTTACCGTTGGTATCCATGTGAGAAAAAGCATCGGCAATATCCGCACGCATCTTGGGGCGGAACAAATCGCCAAGCATCCGGAATCCAGTAATAAGCCCTAACGACAAGGCATACATGAAGCCTCGGAAAAACGTGTGAGAATCCTTGTTGTGGAATGCTACATTGCTGTGCCCTTTACTCACTTCAATTTCCTTGATCAGGTGCTTGGGTGTGATGGCTACCGGGCAGTTTTTTTCATAAAATTTTCCGCCGTAAGGCTGAAAGTAAATAGCCGCTCCGTAAAAACCAGGAGCACCTATGGTTTCACAACGAGGGTCTACCGTTTCCAGATGCCGGCGGATAGAATCCTCCCGGTCATCGATGCAAAACATCGCCTGGAAGCTCTTTTTCGCAGGCTGAACTTTCGCAGGCGTGCCCGCCAATTGTGATACAGCACTGAGCACCTCATCATAGTAATCCCACTCAAAGGCCTCCTGCCAAAACTGCAAAATTTCTTCTGCTTCGCCGGTGATAACTTCGCGGAAATAATCTTGCGCAGCGACAACCGGTTCCGCGCAAAGCGGCTGCCAACGGCTACCAAGATTTTGATCCAGCGCATCTATTTCCAGTAACAATTCTAAAAGAATGAAATCTTGTAGACTGACAGATTTTGAGTACAACAACGTTTGAGGGTTATCCTCAATGGCGTTAATAATACCACTCCAACCTTTGTGGCCAAATTGCTGATCGTAAAGGTATTGTTCGTAATAACGAGAATCGCCTACTACAATATCCAGTAATTCCGAAAGTTGGAGATCCTCCTTAGCCAATAGTGTTTTTACCCGCTTAGACTTTAAGAAACTACTAAAGCTGTTCTGCTCTAGCGTACGGATAGCATTTAGCAAGCCTTGGTCTTCAAAAGGAAAATGCCACAATGCAATACCTTGATCCAAGTAGCTGCAAATGATACGGAAGAGCAATGGCTGTACCAGGTTATCAAGATCAATTTTATACTGCTCTTTCCATTGTGCCCGTAGCCGCCCGATCCGTGGTGCGTAGGCACTTCCGTATTTTTCCTCAAGCATTTTCTGCCGATAAAGGATAAGATTCTCTCTTCCTTTGTGGCTCACAATGATACGGTCGAGCATTTCCGGCCGGATGCGTCCCTGACGGTAAAGCCCCCGATATTCTTCGATATTGAAGGTAACCTGAATGCCAAAAATCTTTGCAGCACTGAAGATGCCTTCAAAGAATTCCTTCTCTTGAAAAGCATGTAAAGAATTATGATGCACAAAATCCTTCAATGCCGCCTGTGCAGGCAAGTAGTGCTTCAGTTGGTGCAACAGGTGTTTTTCATCGAAAGGTGCTGCTGTTCCCACTCCTGCTGCTACCGCACCTACAGGTTCTCGGCGACCAGTAACTCCTACTCTTTTTCTCGCTGCCAGTGGGTGATCAGAAACGGGGCTCAGGGCTTCCAGCCCTACAAAATGGACGGTTCCGCCTGTGGCATGGTAATCTTCTTCAAAGTGATGAAGATTTTCCATCACCGAGTGGTCGATAATTTTTGTTTCTTCTATTTCAATATAAACTGTTCTTCCAGGAGGAATAGCCATTAATTCTTTCTTCAGGCTAATGTAATTGGTAAAGAGGGCTGTTTCCCCTAACCTAAGCCTTACGATTCCATCGTCTTCGATGATTACTTCAGCATCAGATTTAAACAATGACCGCCAAGACGCACCGCGGAATAAATGGATAACCATCTTCAGCAACATCCCTGCGGCAATACCGATCAACAAGTCTTCAAACAGGGTAAAAAAGATCGTTGTGATAAAAATAGCCAGTTGTTCCGTGCCAATTTTATAGGTGTGGATAAACTCTTTAGGATGAGCCAGGTTAATCCCCACGGTGATCAGCATAGCGGCCAGTGCCGCATTTGGAATTTGCTCTAAAAGAGGGTAAGCCAGCATAGCGAATAACAACAAGAAGGCCCCGTGGAAAAAATTCGACCACCTCGTTTTTGCGCCTTGCTTGACGTTGGCAGAACTACGAGCCACCTCGGAAATCATCGGCATACCACCAACAAACGCGGCCAGCGTGTTGGCTATACCTACCGCAATCATATCCTTATTGGGGTCTGATTTGCGTTTATATGGATCTAGCAGATCAACCGCTTTTACAGTCAGAAGGCTCTCCAAACTTCCCACCAGCGTGATCATAACCACGTATTTCAGGAAGATGCCCAATTTAGCAACACCGGAAAAATCCACATTATAGCCTACCTGATCGGTCAATACACCTACTTTCACCAGGGTATAAGCTGGTGCTGTAGTACCCAACTGGAGGTACATCCCTGCGGGGATGGCAAATAGCAAGACCAATAAAGGTGCTGGTATTTGTTTAAGCAAAGGATGCTTCACCAGTGACCAACCCAGCATAATTGCTAAACTAACGCCACCAATGATTGCCACCTGTGGATCAAGATTGGCAAAAAACTCCGGAATTGCAGCAAACAGAGCCAAAGGGCCTTTACCCGCCATAAGGGCTGGGTCAACATTGAGCAATACCGGTATTTGCTTGGCAATAATGATAAGCCCAATGGCCGCCAACATACCGTGAATCGCTGACAGTGGGAAAAAATCTACAAATTTACCCAGCTTCAATACTCCGAACAGCACTTGTAGTAGTCCTGCCACTACCATCACGCCCAGTGCTAGATGCCAGCCTTCTACCCCACCTCCCAGTTCCGTGACCGCCCCTGCAACAATCACAATCAACCCGGCAGCAGGGCCTTTGATGGTCAGTTTAGACCCTGTGAAAAATGTCGCCAAAAGGCCACCAATGATTGCCGTCACGAGGCCCATTACGGGAGGAAACTCTGAAGCTTTAGCAATACCCAAACTGAGAGGGAGGGCTAATAAAAACACCACAAACCCGGCAGTAAGATCTGCCACGAAATTCTGTTTAAGGCCTTCCCATCCATCTTTTGGAACAGAAGGCGCTTTATCGTCGATTTGCATACTTAGATTAAATGATCCTCTGACATTTTTGCACCCAAAATTATCAGAGAAGAGATTGAATTTTGACCAATACTGCTATGCAACTGTTCATAAGAAACAGCAACCATCAGAAAGCCAATTTGGAAAAGAGAAAAGACAAGACCCTAATTAGCAATGACTAATTGGAGCTTGACAACTGTAGCTACAGCTAAAAAAGAGGGAGAATTAGCAGTCCAATTTCAAGGCATGAAATAGGAGATAACGCTTTAGTGGTGGCGAGGATAGTAGAGCACTATCGTAAAGCGATAAAATATGGCTAGGGCAAATAGCTAGGCACGAAATACAGGAATTGTAACCTGTACAATCCTTGGAAAGGTCTTCTTCAGACTCTTTTTCCTCGATTTCTTCCGCTTGGTAAAAATAGAGTTGGCCAAGCTTTGAAGATTGGTCTTTAAGAACCACCCCATCTTCTTGGCTTGAGGGGTAGTAATCCGAAGCAGAAACCGCAAAACAAACATTAGACCAAAGCAAGCAAATAGCAAAGAGTGGGCTGAAGACCATCGATAGTCTTATGCCGTCACCCAATTGTTTGTCGACTATTTGCTTCACTCTAATTAATTAATTTCGGCGTAAATGTAGAATTTTTTCAATTCCCACCAAATAAAAAAGTCATTCAAGGCAGATTGCTAACATCTCATTAACAAAGCGATACATTCCCTTATTCCTTCGGAATGGTAAAATAAAAGGTTGCACCATGTCCTGGTATAGAATCAACACTTAATTTCCCGCCGTTGCGTTCTATAATCTTCTTACAGAGTGCTAAACCAATTCCCGTTCCAGGTATTTCATCATTATGGTGCAAACGTTGAAAAAGAGCGAAGATTTGCTCCTGAAACTCCTCTTCAATACCAATACCATTGTCTTTTACATAAAACTTCCAGAAGGAACCCGCCTCTTCGCAACCAATATGAATCCGGGGAGCATCTTCTGATCGATAGTTGATACTATTGATGATTAGGTTTTGAAACAATTGATAAGCATTGATCTTGCTAAAGATAATTTCAGGAAACTCACTATCAATAATGATCTCTGCCTCCTGCTCTTCCAGTATGTGCTGATTAGCTTTTTCTATATCCTTAATAACAGAAATAAAGTTCAGCGGAACCTTATTCATATCCTGCTGATCAACCTTTGTAACGGTGAGCAAATCGTCAATGGCTCGCTCCATGCTTTTTACGCCATTCACAGCCAATTGGATATACTCTTTTTCATCTTTGCTCAATCGGTCATTCGCCCGACGGTCAAGCAACTGGACAAAACTGGCGACATTCCGTAAAGGCGATTTCAAATCATGCGAAGCTGCTCGTGCAAATTGTTCCAACTCTTCATTGGACCTGGCTAACTCGGCCACCTGCTGGTCAAGGTTAGCGGTTTTCTCTTTCACCAACAAGGTCAATATATTTTTCTGCCGAATTGTAAGGTAACTATACCCCGCAGCACCAAGCAGGCCTATTATCAGAAAACTTAGCAAAAACCAAAAACCTCGCCGCTGAGTAAAGTGAGGTCGTACATAAAAAGACAGGCTTGCAACATTTTCACTAAACTGCCCTTTGTAGTCAATAGCCTGCACCATAAATGTATAAGCTCCGGGCGAGAGATTGTGATAGTTAACCTCACGATTAGCTGTATTTAACCAATCCTGATCGTAACCCTCCAACCGATATCGATAACGAATTTTGCCCTGACTACGGTAAGATATCCCCAAAAAGGAAAACCTTGGGTTATTTAAATGATTAGGAAGTTCGATATCATCAACGACCGTCAAATCCATTCCATCCACTTTTAAGGATTGGATTAAAACCCAAGGGTATACTTCTTCCTTCGGGCCTTGCTTTAAAGGCAAACGGAGCAAACCTCTTTCGGTAGCCAATATCAGTTCGTCTTGCCAAACCACCACATCTGCAATGTCCTCCGTCAGCAAGCCGTCGTTTTGATTGTACACATTAACCGTTACCTGTCTGCGCGAAATATCGATCGCACTTACCAAGGCTACCCCCCTATTAGTAGCAACCCACAGGCTGTCTCCAGATAAGTAGAGGCTATTCACAATAGTACTGGGCAGTTGCAGTAATTCATCGACGACCCAAAAATCTCCGTTTTTTAGAAAAACAAGCCCCTCCCCTTGGGTAGCCAACGCCAAGGTACCATCTGGTAATTCTTCAATATCATTAATCTGCACCTTAAATATCTGGCTCCGATCCTGCCAGTAAGTGGTTACCCCATTACGATAGGAAATTAATCCGCGCGCTGTATTGTCTGTCCATATCGTTCCATCCTTACTGACAAAAGAAGTATAGCCACGGCCCTCAGTAATAATCTTGGCTTTTTCTTTAAATTTTTTATAGTCAAATTCAACATTCTTGCGCCACTTTTCTAATAAGCTACGTGAAACCTGCAGGCAGTTTCTTTGCGTATTTATCAGTAGGCCATCGTCTTTATCTATAAAAAGTGACTTTATTGCCAGCCTTACCAAAAGCTTCAATGAATCCCCCTCTAATAAGTACAAACCTGTATCTTTTCCTATCAACAACTCTCCTGTACTCAAACTCACCATCGACATGACCCGGTCAAAAATATCGTTCTTGGGTGCACTCGACTCCACCAGGAGGCTAGCACGATGGTCCATAGGGTCATAGGAATAGATTCGCCCGTTGTAAGTACCCAGATACAACCGATTATTAACACCTAATAGTTTATTAACCCGCTGATGCTCTTCAGGTAATACCGTGATGTAAGAAGGGATTGTTTGTCGAGGATAAAAATACACCCCGTTCCCTAAGGTCGTAATCCACAAATTCCCTTCTCTATCCAACAAATAGGAGTTACAATAGTCAGAGGGATACAATTCATGCCTCAACTTCCAGGAACCGCCTTCTTGCTCATAGATCCGAAGGCCATAATTAGAGTGTAAAGCAAAAAGTTGATCACCCTCCATATGCATTACAACCCCCTTCTTTATTTCGCTATCTATAAGTTTTATTTCCTTACTCCTAGGGTTCCATACCTGAAGGCCATCATCTGTAATGAAAAAATAATTTCCTGCATGGTAGGTATATACGATTTCCAATACATCACGAAAAACAGGAGGCAGCAGTATGGAGTCTACTACCAATTCGTTATGAGTATGATAAATATAATCCCCGGAATAGATTAAAACCGTGTCCTTGATACTTTTGGTCATTGCCTGACGCGAGTAGGTTCTGGGCCTTGCTATTGGTGCTGGCAACGGCTTTAATTGGTAGTTGGGATCGAGATAAAAAATATCTCGACCAAAATTCATCCACATTCCATCTTCTGAAGAATTGACTATTTCAAAAATAGTCTTTGGAACCCGTAATTCAGGTAGGTCAATAATTTCCTTATGTGCTCCATCAATAATACACAAAGGGCCAAAGGAGCTAACCCATAGCTTCCCTTGCTGATCCTCAACAATGCGAATAACATCATTATTGGGCAAGCCATCCCTCGTTGTGGTCACATCAAAATCATAACCATCGTACCTGGCCATGCCTACATCCGTACCGATCCAGATGAAACCATCTTTATCTTGTTGAATATGGTAAACATCAAGGGTAGGTAAGCCGTCGTCTACTGTAAAATGACGAGGATAAGTAGACCAAGCCTGAGCAGGAAGAGAAACCGCCAATAGCTGCAAAAAGACTCCTAGTAACCAACTAGAAGTAAGGATAGATAAGGGAGGTAGTCTTTTGTAATCCCGAGTAGACATATTACAAAAGTACTGTTATTTAGCAATTTGTTTTTTCCTTAAGGACAGATAATATAAATCTATTTCCCTTCTTAAAACAACCAGGCTAGAGGACTATTCCTCCCTTATCTCATTGTCAAGCTTACTTTGCGCGGAGCCAAGCACCATAGCCCCCCTGCAGGTTATAAAGTTTTGCAAAACCTAATCCTGCCATTTTACCACAAGCCATGCCACTACGGTTACCACTACGACAATAAACGAGGTAAGTTTTGTCCTTGGGGAGCTTGTCTACTTCTTCCATAAAGTTACCTGCCAATACATTGATCGCTTTGGCTCCTTTGATCTTGCCTTCCGCTATTTCGCCGGGTTGGCGTACATCTAAAATAACGGTATTAGGCTCCTTGCTCAAACCGATAAACGTGCCAGCATCAATATTTTCATATTTGCCACGGCTATTAAACTGTTGCATAAATTTCTGGAATAATATAACCACCAGTATGGCGATTATGGTGATAAGAAAATAACTCATTGTTCTTTTTTAAAAATGTACGGCATTGTATTTTGTAACAATGCCGTACTGAAAACCTATAAAATCACCCATATATCTTACAAAACGGCCGCAACCGCTTGATCAATCGTTTCTTGTGTTAATGTACTTGGGCAAGCATAGTTTGTCACAGGTACCGTGCTGGCCTCAATAGCACGCCAGCCCTTCTGTACGTCTACCAAATTCCGGAATCCACGAGCTTGCAGAATCGAGGCAAAAATCATCGAGCGGTACCCTCCCAGACAGTGCAGAAAGTAGGTAGACTGGCGACTAAGGCGTTCCATGTTCTTATTCAAATAATCCAGCGGGAAGTTTGTCGCCCCTTCTACGTGTTGTGCCAGGTATTCCGTGGGTTTGCGTACATCCAACAACTCGCCTTTCAGGCCTTCTCCCATCTGACCAGCCAGTTCTTCAGCTGTAATACTATCGACTGCATCAATCTCTTTACCAGCTTTGGCCCAAGCTTCGAGGCCTCCTGACAGATAGCCCAAGGTATTGTCATAACCTACCCGCGCTAAGCGAGTCACCACCTCTTCTTCCCGCCCTTCTGGCGTGATCAGGATAATAGGCTGTTTGATATCCGTAATCAAGGCACCTACCCAGGGGGCAAAGCTGCCATCAATACCGATAAAAATCGAATTAGGTACGTGAGCTTTGGCAAATTCATCCTGGTGGCGAGTATCCAACATCAGGGCTTCTTCGCTTTCGGCTAGCGCTTCAAATTCCTCGGGAGTAAGGGCTACAGCTCCTGTTTTCAATACATCATCGAAGCTGTCATACCCCGCTTTATTCATCATCGCATTCTTAGCGAAATACTGCGGCGGAGGAAGCAGGCCAGAAGTCACTTCTTCTACAAATTCTTCTTTGGTCATGTCTGCGCGCAAAGCGTAGTTTGTCGCTTTTTGATCGCCCAAATAGCCCCAGGTGTCGGTACTCAGGTTTTTCCCGCAAGCGGAGCCAGCACCATGTCCAGGATAGACAATTACTTTATCATCCAACGGTATGATTTTGGTACGCAGGCTCTCGAAAAGCATCTCCGCCAGGTCTTCTTTGGTAATTTCACCTTGCTTGATAGCCAAATCCGGGCGACCAACGTCGCCTAAAAAGAGCGTATCTCCTGAAAAGATAGCGTAGTCTTCGCCTGCTTCATTACGGAGCAGGTAAGTCGTACTTTCCAGCGTATGCCCTGGGGTATGCAGTACTTTAAAGGTCAGTGCTCCTACTTTTAGCTCTTCGCCATCTTTAGCACTGTAAATATCATAAGTAGTGGCCGCTTGAGGGCCATAAACGATCTTGGCACCCGTTTTCTTCGCCAGATCAAGGTGACCTGAAACAAAATCAGCGTGAAAGTGCGTCTCAAAAATGTACTTCAACTTAACACCAGCTTCCGCCAGCTTATCCAGGTAAGGTTGCGTTTCCCGTAAAGGGTCAATGATCACGGCTTCGCCTTGGCTCTCAATATAGTAAGCTCCTTGCGCCAAACAACCGGTATATATTTGTTCTACTTGCATGATTCGTAATTATTAAGGTTTGCTAGTTTCTGATTACGAATACAAAACAACGGCCTTTTCAGCAGCTTGTCAGTGATGGGGATCACAGGTGCTGTTTTTTTTTGAACCACATAAGACACCTAAGGGCACTTAAGGGTTTTTGTTTTTTTTACCACATAGATTTTTGAACCATGTAAGGGATTAGAAGGGCATTTGAGATGCTTTTTTTTAACCAAAAAAGGCACCTAAGGGCACTTAAGGTTCTTTTTAAGAATAAGGTTCTGATTTTCAAAGGGCCAGTCACTTCCTATCATTCTCCTCTCAGCAATGCGCCATCCCCACATTCTTCTATCCAGGCCTTCAGGCCACCGTCCAGGTTGTAGACTTTCTCAAACCCACCATTTTTCATCAAAGTGCAAACACGGGTACTTCTGCGGCAAGTATTGCAATACACCAAGTAGGGCTCCTCTTTGGGCAGCTTTCGCACATATTCCCAAAAAGAGACTTCTAAATAATCTATATTCATCGCCTGAGGTAAGCGTACCATACTGTATTCCTTCGGTTGCCGACAATCAATGACCATCATACCAGGGTGTGCCGCCAGTAAGTCAATGGCCTCTTTTGCCTTCACATTATGCAATTGGGTCTTCAGCAGGTCCCAGCGCTTGATTTTACAATCCTCACTCATAGGCGTCATTAAGTTTCAACATCTAACTCAGTTTTGAACCACCAAAGGCACTTAAGATTTTTTTCATCACATAGACATATAGAATTTCAAAAAAACTATGTGACTATATGATGAAAAACAAAACACTACCAATTTTCAACACATAGACACAGAGCCTTTTCAAACCTAGCAAGAAACTATATGCCTATGTGATAAAAGCACTCCCTAATGTGTCTATGTGATAAAAACACTACTCTCCCCCCGACTCATCGAGATAGTACATCTCCTCCTGTGGTCGCAATGGCCGCTTAAACCACAATGGCCTCCGCAGTCCTCCAGGCCCCGGTGCAGGGCGCGTCATCTTCAGCCATTCCTTGTAATTTTCGTGCGCCTTGGCAGTATCTACAAAAATATCGCCGTAGTTGTCATCCGCATGGGGGCGTTCAACGAGTACTCGCTGGTGCCAACAATGCATACCACTGATCGGATCAGGGTGTACTGCATGAGTAATATTTTGGTGCACCCCGCCGTCTGTCCAGAAAATCCGTTTGCTATCGGCATCTTTACTGTCAAAGGGCTTCACACCGGAAAGGGTCGACATTTTCCAGCCGCCTTTCCCATCGTGGTTGATGTTTACCGTATTGGTGGCCCAGCGGTTGCCGGCATCCTGCCTACGGCGCCAACGCCCCAAGTGGTGAGAACACGCAATCACGCCCGGCTTCATCCCTTGGGTTACCCATACTTTATCCACAAAATAGCCAATATCGGTATTCAATCGTACCAAGTCACCCGTCCGAAAACCCCAACGGCTAGCATCCTCCGGGTGCATCCAGATAGGGTTACGGTTGGATATTTCTGTCAACCATTTCGCATTACCTGAACGCGAATGGATCAATGTCGGCAAACGGAAGGTCGGTACCAAGCAGTACTCGCCCTTCTCTTTGTCCAAAGTATCCGGGTGGATATGACTCTTGATATAAGTAGGCGTAGCATACTCAGGCCAACCCCAATCGACCATGGTCTGCGAATAAAATTCGTTCTTTCGCGAAGGCGTCGGGAAGCCTACCACGGCTTTGCCATCCACATATACACCTATCGCTTTATCGTTTTTCTTGATCAGCCCCGTTTCCTCTTCGGTTACACTTCCTTCAAGTTGCTCCGCCGTCAATTCGGTTATATGCTTCGAGTAGCTGTGTTTCTCTACCTCAAAGGCACCATATTTACGCATATAGTCCAGCTCGGTCAAGCCTTCTTTCTTCGCTGTTTCAGACAGCCCTTTGGTACGTTCAAAGATGTACTGGTAGTATTCGTCAATGGTGATCTTCTCTCCTTTGCGGTAAGGTGACAAAAAGTGCTCGCGCACGCCCAGACTTCCATCAGGGTCAATCCGCCAGCTCAATTCAATCCAGAATTCATCTTCTTCCCATACTTCACCAGGGTTCACTTCATAGGTGAATTCCACATCCTTACCGGCCCGCCGCGCAGCTTCACGCAGTACAGGTTGCCGGAATGCTATCCACATGCCCGAGTGGGTCGCATAGCTGTTCAGGTCATGCCGTTCGGCAGAGTGCCCCATCGGCAGCACATAATCGGCAAAGAAGGCCGTCTCGTTCCAGGTAGGCGTCAACGCGATGTGCATGTTTACCAAATCCTTATCCATCAACGCTTCCATCCAACTAAAGCCATCAGGATAAGTCCACACCGGGTTGAATACTCGCGTAAAGTACACGTCCATCTTTCCGCGGCCTTCCTTCAGAAAGTGGGGTAACAAGAAACTCATTTCAAAAAACGAGAGCGGATATTCGTTCGGAAAATGCAGCTCATTCCAGAATTTTTGCCCCGGAGGCGTCGTGACAAACTGCGGCGAAAACTTGTTCCAGCTATTCGGGGAAGTTCCTCCTTTGGTACCTACACTTCCAGTCAGTACAGTCAGAAAGTGCAGCGCGCGCGATACACACCAGCCCCCCAGGTTTCCACTCGCTGCACTGCGCCAATTGTGAGAGGCAAACTGCTCGCCAGCCGCACCAATGGCCCGCGCCACTTCTTCTACCCTTGCCGCTGGCACACCGCTTTCCTGTTCCGCAAAAGCGGGCGTATACTCGGCATATTCTTCCCGCATTTTTTCGATGTAAGTCTCAAAGGTCAGCGGTGCCTCCGGGTGGCGAGCTTGTAAATAAGCTTGCCAATTGGTCCAATTTTCAAGGAAAGGGCGATTGTACAAGCCTTCATCCAGTATTATTTTTGCCATCGCCAGCATCACCGCCGCTTCCGAGCCCGGATAGGTAGGCAGCCAATAATCCGACATGCTGGCCGTATTCGACAAGCGCGGATCCATCGTAGCCAGCTTAGCCCCTTTCATCTTGGCTTCTATAATACGCTGAGCGTGCGGATTAAAATAGTGGCCACTCTCCAGGTGGGCCGAAATCAGAAGGATAAACTTGGCATTGGCATGGTCTGGCGAAGGCCGATCATAGCCGTACCACAGATTATAACCAAAGCGAGCACCCGACGAGCAGATGTTCGTATGGCTATTGTGCCCGTCTACGCCCCAGGCCTGAATCACCCGGTTGGCATAGCCTTCATGTCCGGGGCGACCCACATGGTAGGCCACTTCATTGTTGCGTTTTTCTTGTAGCGCTTTGCGTATTCGTCCAGCAATATCGTCCAGCACTTCGTCCCAGCTCACGCGTTCCCACTTGCCCTCGCCGCGTTCACCTACGCGCTTCAGGGGGTACAAGATCCGGTCAGGATCGGTAATCTGGTTGATCGTCGCTGGTCCTTTGGCACAGTTCCGCCCCCGGCTGCCAGGGTGGTGAGGGTTGCCCTCAAATTTGCGAATTTCATGACTGTCCTTGTCTACATAGGCCGTCAAGCCACAAGCACTTTCGCAGTTAAAACAGGTCGTCGGCACTATCGTATAGTTGCGCTTTACCCGCTTGGGGTGCTCGGTAGCTTCATATTCTGTCCAGTCATCCCACTGCTCCATCGGTGGAAATTGGGTGAGCTCACCTTCCGGAGCGATACGTTCCAAATCCGGTTCCCGGTTTTGTTGTAAGTCAGGAATCAGGCCCAGCTTTTCGGCCATCCTTTCTATAAAACTTGGTTGCTTATTGGTCATGCTTCTTACTTTTTTCTTTTTGGGCGCATCCCTTCGGGTCGCTCCCTTCTGGGGTTCGCTTTGCTCCGCCCCGCCCTTCTATGGGCGTGGCCCTTCACTTCGTTCAGGCCCTCCAGGCAGCTTGCGCGTTTTTGGAGACTACTTCCTTAGCTCAACGAAATCCGCTGTGGCGCTTCCACCCATATTTTTTCAGTGAAATAAATACCAGCCAGTACCATTATACCAGCCAAAGCAATCATCATCTGGCTAGCCCCCATCAGCAATAACACCAGTGGAATGATATTCCCCAGCAGTACTGCTCCCAGGTAAAAGGTCGTAGCGTAGCGGCCTTTGGTTATCATCTTTACCACTTCATGGGCCGCAACGGTAGGGTGCGTCATCGTCAATTCTACGACCATTGTCAGCAGGTTCACCCCAATCCCCACAGCCATTACCGTTGCCAGAAAGTCAGTCCAACCCAAGCTGTCATTCGTCAGCAAAGCAACCAGCGCCAAGGTTGCCGCCCCCGCCATAAAGCTATGTACCAACATATGGATAGCCAGCGTCGGGCTTTGCCAAAAATCGCGGCCTTTCGCTTGTCCAAATAGAAAAGCAGTATATACGGCTACCACAACCGCCACGGCAGCTGTAATCCAGGTCGCTATTTCATTTAGGCTTTCCCATCCAAAAAACAGCCCAGCCATCAACAGCGTCAACAAACCGCCATAAACGGTAATCGTGTACCCACCTTTAACCAACCATGAGCCCCAATGCGGCCGCAGCAATACGTAAAGGAAGCGCTTCGGCTGGTCCAAATCCATCACCAGCAACAAACCGGTCAGTGACAAAAACACCAGGCCCAGACCGTAAGTCCACCACTGGGTAGCAACCGTTGGCACCACATCACCAAAAAACGTGGCCAAAAAGAGCACCAGCAGCACGCCTGCCGAGATGGCCTTGGTCCATACGTAACCCGATACTTCCCAGCCCCAAAGAATTCCTTTGTTGGGTGTATCATAAACCCGGCGGGCTTCCTTGCCCATCAGTACTTCTACCGATTTCTTGGGGCCATCCTTGGCTACTTCTCCAGCATTCGTGTATTGGTTATTGGCTTCTAGTACCGCTGCTATTACATCACCATTACTGAAGGCCAGTTTTTCAGCTTCTTTGGCAAAATGCCCTACGCCTGTTGTTTGCGAGTTCCAGAGATACTTCCCTGTATCCACTGTTGCCGATGGGTTGAGCGACGCTTCATCCGCATCTATATAGAAGAGATTGGGTTGAGTACCTTTCTCAGGTTTTCGAACTTTCACGGCTTGGCGAGCTAGCAACTGGGCTATTTCCGAACCAGCGTCTTCCATATCACCAGAGATGATCGCATGCTCTGGGCATACGTTTACACAGGCGGGCTCCAACCCTACATCTATGCGGTGGGCGCAGTAGTTGCACTTGGCCGCTGTACTTGTTTCCGGGTCAATGTAAAGCGCATCATAAGGACAGGCCTGCATACAAGATTTACACCCGATGCAGCGATCCTTATCAAAATCCACAATACCGTCTTCTCTTACAAAGAGTGCCTCCGTCGGACAAATTTCCACACAGGGTGCATCCGTACAATGGTTGCAACGCATCACCGAGAACAAGCGCCGGGAATCGGGAAATTCACCTTTTTCTACCTGCTTTACCCAGGTACGATTGACGCCCACGGGTACATTGTGCTCCGATTTACAAGCAGTCGTACAAGCATGACAACCAATACATTTCCGATTGTCTATGACAAAACCGTATTTCATAAATTTTCTTTTTTGGCTAAGAGCTTAGGAATAGCATTGAATTAACTAGCCGTTCACTTGAGTAGTTGGACAAACAAAATCAGTCACCGCCATTCCGGCTTTTCCAAAAGCTTCAAACTTATCCTGCACGTTGATGAGTTTTTTGTAGCCTCGTGCTCGCAGGATAGAGGCCGCAATTGTAGATCGATAACCACTGCGGCAGTGTACGTAATAAGTTTGCTTCGGATCGATGGACCCCATGTGGTTGTTCAGAAAATCCAAAGGAAAATGCTGCGCACCTTCCAAATGCTCTCCCGACCATTCACCGGGTTTGCGTACATCCAGTATGTGGATTTCACCCGCTTGTTGCTGTTTGGCAAACTCCGATGCGTTGATACTTTCAATTTCGTCTGCTTCCTTTCCTGCTTTCTTCCAGCCGGCCATTCCTCCTTCGAGGTAGCCCAAGGTATTATCGTAACCCACTCGCGCGAGTCGCTTTACGGCTTCGGCCTCCTGACCTGCTGGCGCAACCAGTAAAATCGGCTGCTGCAAATCAGCAATCAATGCACCTACCCAAGGAGCAAAACTGCCATCTAAACCTATAAAAATCGAATTAGGAATAAAACCTTGTACAAAATCTTCGCGGTTGCGCACATCTAAAACCAACGCATCAGTGCTCTCTGCTACCGCTTCAAATTCTCGCGGACTCAAAGGATTCGCACCTTTCTCCATCACCTCATCAATACTTTCGTAGCCTGTTTTATTGAGTTTTGCATTTTTAGCAAAATACTGTGGCGGTGGTAGCAAGCCATCCGTTACTTCTTTAATAAACTCCTCTTTGGTCATGTCCGCACGCAGGGCATAGTTCGAGTTTTTTTGCTCACCCAAAGTGCTCCAGGTTTCTGAACTCATGTTTTTACCACAAGCCGAACCGGCACCGTGTGCCGGATAAACAATCGTCTCGTCGGGCAGGGTCATTATTTTATTTCGCAAGCTATCGTACAACCATCCCGCTAGATCTTCCTTCGTTAGACTTCCTTTCTTTTGAGCCAGATCAGGGCGCCCTACATCACCAATAAATAATGTATCACCGGTAAAGACAGCGTGCTCTTTCCCATTGGCATCCAGCAATAGATAACTTGTGCTCTCTGGCGTATGCCCAGGGGTATGTAAAACCCGGAAAGTGAGCGCTCCTACTTTGAATTCTTCGCCGTCGGTAGCAAGGTGCTTCTCATAAGCAGTATCCGCAGTTGGCCCGTAAACAATGACCGCCCCCGTCTTCTTTGCTAAATCCAAATGACCGGAAACAAAATCCGCATGAAAGTGGGTCTCAAAAATGTATTTGATCTTGGCACCATTCTTATTGGCACGTTCCAAATAGGGCTGCGTTTCCCGTAAAGGGTCAATAATAACGGCTTCTCCTTCACTTTCTATATAATAAGCTCCCTGGGCCAAACACCCCGTGTAAATTTGCTCAATGATCATATTTTCTCTATTTTCTTCCGGCAGAACTGCTTGCTACCGGATAAAAGTATGAAAATGTGTTCATATATTAAAGTGTTCCGCTGTTCCTTTTCCCCAATCGTGACCTTGATCACTTAGAAAGTCAAGTTTTTTCAGGTATTTTACATTCTATATAGAATGACTCTAAACAAGAATAAAAACCTCAAGAGGTGTTATTAAAACGTAGCTCTATACTGTTTAAAATAGTAAGACTAACAAATTCTTAATTGCTCAAAACAAGTGCTGATGGATGTTGAAATTCTTTCCCGACTCCAGTTTGCCTTCACCATCTCTTTTCACTATATCTACCCCCCTCTCAGCATTGGGCTGGGCTTGATTATGGTAATCATGGAGGGGCAGTATCTCCGTACGGGTGACAAAGTTTACGAGACAATGGCTCGTTTTTGGACGAAAATTTTCGCGCTCACCTTTGGTATTGGTGTTGCTACGGGCATTGTCATGGAATTTGAGTTTGGTACCAACTGGGCGACCTACTCCCGCTACGTCGGTGATGTTTTTGGTAGCGCGCTTGCCGCCGAGGGCATTTTTGCTTTTGCACTCGAGAGCGGCTTCCTCGGCGTCTTACTTTTTGGTTGGAACCGAGTGAGCTCCAAGGTTCACTTCATTGCTACGCTGGGTGTTTGGCTGGGCTCCATGTTCTCGGCCGTATGGATCGTAGTGGCCAACAGTTGGCAACAAACCCCAGCAGGCTATCACATTGTAGGAGAAGGGATGGAAGCCCGAGCAGAGATTACCGATTTTTGGGCCATGGTCTTCAACCCTTCCAGTGTCGATCGCCTTTCCCATGTATGGATTGGAGCTTTTCTGGCAGGAGCCTTTTTGGTCATGAGTGTCCACGCCTACTACCTCCTTAAAGGGAGACACGTAGAATTATCTAAAAAAGCGTTCAAGATTGCGCTGGGTGTCGCTACCGTTTTTTCGCTGGCTCAGTTATTTACCGGACACCGCTCAGCTGATGGTGTCGCTGTAAATCAACCGGCCAAGCTGGCGGCGCTAGAAGGCCACTTTGATACGCTGGCACCTGCAGATATGTACTTATTCGGCTGGGTAGATAAAGAAAAACAACAGGTGACAGGCCTCAAAATCCCTGGCGGGCTCAGCTTTCTTACCCACTTTGACTTCGACGCACCCGTAACGGGGCTCAATGCTTTCCCGGAAGAAGATCGCCCTGGGGCACTTAATGCCATCTTTCAGTTTTATCATCTGATGATCGCCATTGGAATGGCTCTGATCGGCCTCACACTCTACGCTTCGTGGCAATGGTGGCGTGGCAAGCTTTTCGAACACCGCTGGCTACTCACCATTTTTGCCTGGGCAGTACTGCTTCCCCAAGTGGCCAATCAGGTAGGCTGGTTTGCTGCCGAAATGGGCCGACAACCTTGGGTGGTGTATGGCCACTTGCGGACCTCCGATGCCTTATCCAAGGTTGTCACTGCCAACCAGGTCCTCTTCTCGCTCATTATGTTTAGCATTGTCTACTTATTGCTCTTTTCCCTTTTCATCTACCTGCTCAATAAGAAGATCAAACACGGCCCCGATGACCACGACCTCATAGATCAACGCCCAAAACAAAAAGCCATGATTGATGGATAATCAATGATATCATGCACCTTCTCTTCCAACAACAATTCTAATTCCTCTCCTTATGGCAACTTTTCTTGGCTTTGATTATCCCACTTTATGGTTTTTGGTAGTAGGAGCCGTCTTTTCCGGCTATGCTATTCTCGATGGTTTTGATCTTGGTGCCGGTGCTTGGCATTTGTTTTTCCGTAAGGAACAAAGTCGTCGGATTGCCCTCAATGCTATCGGCCCGGTGTGGGACGGTAACGAGGTATGGCTAGTCATTGGTGGCGGCGCACTTTTCGCAGGGTTCCCGCACGTTTATGCCACCCTTTTTTCGGCCATGTATATTCCGTTTATGTTATTTCTCCTGTTTTTGATTCTACGCGCTATCAGTATTGAGTTCCGAAGTAAGGAACCCATGCTGTGGTGGCGAAAAACCTGGGATATTACCTACAGCATAGCTAGTATCACCTTGGCAATAGCGCTAGGTGTCGTATTGGGTAATGTATTGCAAGGAATGCCCATTGGGGCTGACAAAGAATACTCAGGTGACTGGCTGGCCTTTCTCAATCCCTATGCTATTTTAATGGGGCTTACTACCCTAGCCCTGTTCATGATGCACGGTGCCATCTACCTATTGATGAAAACAGAGGGGCGGCTGTATGCCAAACTCACCATATTGCTCAAGCGGGGCATTATTGCTTTTATTGTTTTGTTCAGTATTACCAGTCTATACACCTTAATTTACATCCCGCATTTATCCGATGACTTCCGTGGAAACCCAGCATTGTTTATCGTTCCTATTTTAGCCTTTTTGAGTATCGCCAACATCCCTCGTCTGGCCAGTAAGCGCAAGTTTCGGCAAGCCTTTTTCTTTTCGGCACTCAGCATCGCTTTTTTGCTGATCTTGGTAGCCATCGAAGTCTACCCGACCATTCTTTTATCAACCACTGATCCAGCCTATAGCCTGGATGTGTACAATGCCGCCTCTTCAGAGAAATCGCTGGGTATTATGCTGCTTTTTGCCGCAATTGGAATACCGCTCGTCAGTGGTTATACTTTTTTCGTTTACAAAACTTTTGCAGGAAAGGTAGAGCTAGATGAGACCAGCTATTGATGCGTTTCCCGAACTCTTCGGTAATGATTTTGTACCACCTTATCCAAGAAAATCGTGGACCCCGTACACTCAAATGCCAATGTCGCTGATAGATCCCCAAACAAAGGAGAACCGCCGCCCAGCAATACAGGAATCGTAGTGATGATCATCTCATCAATCAAGTCTTCTTTCAAAAAGCTCTGAATCGTCGCCCCTCCATCAATATAAAGATGATGAAAACCCTGCTCATGAATGTGTGCCAAAACCTCTGTCAAAGTACCCTTCACCAGGAAAACTTTGTCTTTGTACGCTGCAGGTATCTCTGTCAAGGTACGGCTCAAAACAAACACTGGCTTTTTGTAAGGCCAATCTACATCAAAGCCGCAAACTGTTTCAAAGGTGGTTCTCCCCATCACCAACGCATCTATCTGGGCCGTAAATGCGCTGTAACCCATATCTATTTGATCTGGGTTAGGGATAGAAAACAACCAGTCGATGCCGCCATTTTTATCAGCGATGTAGCCGTCGAGGCTGGTGGCGATGAATACTTTGTTTTTGTTTTTCATTTATTCTACTGCTTTACCGCTCGCTTCACACTCCACAATTGACCATTCCGGTACAAGGCAACGGTATACAAACCTGCTGGAAAATCAGTCATATTAATCTTGCTACTCCCCTGCCCTAATGGCCAATTTGCTTTTACCAATGGTCGGCCCAGACCATCTATTATCGCCAAAGTCATATCTCCGCTGGTCGGGAAGTTCAAAGCCCTTATTTCTAGTTGATCATTAAACGGATTTGGAGCTAGCACCCAACTTTTTTCATTCTCTAACAAGTCAACTGCATTTACCGGGCAGGTATCAAAATCAAAAAAGCTATAGCTTTCACTTTCCGATCCGTTGCACAACGTTTTTACCCGTAAGGTGTACTCTGCACAACTGTCCAGACCAGAGAGTAACACCTGATTTCCTGTCACCATAGCTGGTAGCCAATCAACACCACCTGCCGAGCGATAATCCGCCTGGTAGTCTAGCGCTCCGGGAACGGCCTCCCAAATAATTTGTACGTTATTCGCATCAATAAACTCCCTTACAAAACCCAAAGGGTTAACACATTCTTCGATGGCGATGATATCTACGCAGTAATCCTCTATTTCACCAAAACTACCAACAAACGGGCAAGGGCTAGAATTTGCCAAACTAAACTGCATCATGATTCTCATCCTGGTTACTCCGAGGTTGGTATTGGCAGGAATGGTAATAAATCCATTGACCGGATCAGAAGAAGGGTCACCATCAAAAATGATCTCATTGGTTGTAAAACTTCCATTGTGATCAAGGTCTAACCAGATACGCCAATCTTCCGAAGCTGCCCCTGTTTCAGGAAATCCAGGAGTAAGCAAGATCGGGTAGGTTACCCCTGCTTCTAATACTGGTGCTGCAAGCAATTGCCCAAAATCAGCATACCCTCCGGCTTCTGCACTCGACGCATTGGTAAAGAAACCTCCTATTTCTATCTGTGAAATATGCTCATATTGTGTAGAGAAAACATTCTCTGGCATACAGTAATCCAGGTCTAAACAAGGGCCACAGCCGCCTGTAATAAAAGTAGTCAAAGCGGTCCAGGCTGTTACTTCATCGGCACAAACGGTGCGCAACTGGTAGTCGTAAATGGTACAGCGTTCTAGGCCATCAACGGTATTTTGAGGCACCGTACTCGACAGTACCGTCCAAGGACTGGTTCCTTGCACGCGATAACGAAGTTCAAAACTTTGAGCAGCTGTAACGGGGGCCCAAACAAAAGAAACTACCTCGTCCGACAAAGGCGTAAGCTCCACGTTTTCCGGAGCAGTACAACATCCATCAGTAGTAAAAAACCGGCTATTGCCAAACGGAATCACATCACTGGCACAATTCGATTGCACCTGGTATTCATAACTTCCACATGCCGTCAGTCCAGAGATCACCAACGGGCTTTGGGCATCGGTTACCAAGGTCCAATTCATCTCACCAATAGCCCGCCAGCGCAAATCAACAGACTCCAGACTGTCATTGGTATTCCAAATGATCGTCGCTGTTGAAACACTAAAGTCAGCCAATTGAACCGAGCTAGCAGGGATACAGCCATCGCATAAATTCAGCAGATACTGGATGCTGTTGGCCACATTCAATCTTCCTCCCGTAGTGGTGATTCCTGCCAACGAGGCATTAGGGTCCACCCCCGCCAGGATCGCTTCTTTGATCAGCAATGCCGCCGCCGCCGGGTCAGCTTGGGTAAGAGCCGAAAGTGCCGGACAGTCCAAACTATACAACAATGCCGCCGTACCCGCTACGTGAGGCGTCGCTCCAGAAGTACCGCCAAAACCTCCATAAGCACCACCATTCGTAATATTGTAAGCCCCGGTTCCAGGCGCGCCCAGGTCTATACTTATGGCACCATAGCCTGCTTCTACTTCTTTTATATCATTATGATCCGTATTGGTCACAGCGATGAGATAATCACTCGGACAGGCCGTAGGTAAATCCCCGAATACTTCAACATCTATATCGTCATTGGCGGTGGCTGCACAATTGATGATTCCAGCTTCACCAAGTACATCGTAAAATCCACACCATATCGGCGCATCAGCCACCTGCCCTTCATCTACTCCCCAAGAAGCATTGGTAGCTACCACAAAAGCGCCTTCTGCCCCACCGGAAGCATTGTAACGTTGGCGTTGCTCCAATGCATAAGAATAAGCTTCAATCACTTTCGCTTCTGAGGAATTGAAATTATTACGAATGTGCATCACCTTCACGTGCCAATTCACCCCTGTTACGCCCAGTTCGTTATTGCCATCGGCACCGATGATACCCGAAACAGCAGTACCGTGCGATCCGCCCGCAATATTATCGTTATTACTCACGGTACTCCACCCTTCGTAGTCATCTACGTAGCCGTTGTTATCATCATCCATCCCATTATTTGGAATTTCAGCGTGGTTGTACCAGCGGTTGGCCTGAAAATCAGGGTGGGTGATATCGATACCGTTATCTAATACCGCCACTACGATGGTATCTCCCGTAAGTGTATTGCCGCCAGTAGTTACATCCCAGGCTTCTACGGCATCAATATCGGCATCAATAGTACCCCCGCTTTGGCCTGTATTGTTGTATTGCCATTGACTATCAAAAAGGGCGTCCGTCGGCACGGCACGCAACGTAACACTATGGTTATGCTGAACAGCACGTATGCGGCGATCGGGGTGAATAACCGTGATCAGTTCCTCTCCTGAAACAGTCATTTCATCAAAACGCACCAACCATATATTCACCGGTCGAGACACTTCTTTTACCAACGTCAACTGCTGCTGATCAGTGTGTGTACGATTCCAGTCGCGCAACCAAGATGGGAAGCTGTATCCCTCTTCCATTTGCACCAACAATTCTCCCGCAACAAAAGCAGAAGACTGGGCAGTAAGTGAAACTTGAGTCACCTGAAAAGTCAAACAGAGCAGCAGTACAATGCTATAACGAGCCATGAGCGTAATTTTATGGGATTAACTTGCTAGAGCTTGGGGCCAGTTTCGTAGCGAAAATCAAGTCCCAAACAAGCTCTAAACGCGAAGTTAGCCAATAAGGTGCAGGTTAACACAGTAAAATTACACTTTGCAAAGGGTGCTACAGTTCTCATATCAGCTAGTAAATCATCGAAATACTAAAAAAGTACTGAATACAAGGTGCGGATTTTTTCACCGCATAGTCACTTTGAATTGGGTGAGAGTGTAGATACATTTCCACATCCGGCTTTGAAATACCCGATGGTTGAACGCTCCTTTACACCTTTACACCCTTCCAACTTTTACACCCTTTTACACAAACAGCAAAATCAGCGTCAGCACAATCCCACCCAGCGTAAAGTACAAGCCTTTTCGAAAAACTTCCGTCTTGGGCATAAACATCCAAAAAGAAGAAATCACGAAAAACAAGAGCGACAAGCCGAAGAAGATATTGAGAAAAAACAACGGCTCCGATGATTTTGCCTTATGCAAATGCGTCATTTTTTTCAGAATCGTAGGCAACTCCTTCAAGCTATAGCTTGCAGCACCAGTAGCACTATTGTAGGTCCCTTCTTTGAAATAGTAAATCCCACCCTCGGTTTTGTCTACTTTTAACTTGCGCAGATCAAGCGCCTGCCCCAGATTTTCAGGGCTAATATTGGCTTCCAACTGCTTATCAAAGTGGTGTTCTAATTTAAGGAAATCAGTATCCCTAAATATCAGCACGATACCACTCATCGAGTAAACAGCCATAATACCCACCAGGAAAAAGCCCAGGTATCGGTGAATAACGCGCATAGTCATGGAAGTAGAAGATGGTTTAGCCATGGTGAATTTTTCTTTATTTAAGGTTGATTACTTAGAAATTGAGGCGAAAATAGAGAGATCGCCCCGATTTAGACCAACGAAAAACAGTTGTTTTTCCACTTCCTAATAATTCTATCGGATCTATCGAGAGTGATTTGCATTGACTAAGAGTCATGCCGTCTCCCGTCCCGGCTTTTCTAGTCGGGACGGGCTGTTCAGCTCATGGCAGAGCCATTGCGCGCATACCGTTACTATCCACTTGTGCTTGTTCCGATAGAAGATCGGAATCCCGGCCTACCCACTAAAAAAACGCCTCGAAACATCACTATCCTGAGGCATTTTTCAATCTATTTCAAGCACTCCGCACCTAAAGTCGGAAGTTTTTTCGCACCCCGCACCCAGCACCCCGCACCCCGCACCTAAACAAACAACCCCAAAAGCAGTAACTTTAAACTTCACTTCCACCAAATCAGACCTACACTCCACCATGCAGACCATCGACCTCAATTGCGACACGGGCGAACTAAAAGACGGGCAAAATCGCAACTATGATGAAGAAATCATGCCCTTCATCTCCTCCTGCAACATCGCTTGTGGATTCCATAGCGGAACGCCGCAACTCATGACCCAAACGGTTCGGGCAGCCATTAAACACCGTGTCAAAATCGGAGCGCACCCTTCGTACAATGACCGCGAAAATTTTGGCAGGAAGTCGCTAAAAATAGATCCGGAGACATTGATGGCAGATTTAGTCTATCAAATAGGTGCCCTCAAAGGAATGGTAGAAAGTTACGGCCAACGCCTCCATCACGTAAAGCCCCACGGGGCACTTTACAATGATTTATTGGTAAACGATACATTGGCAGCGCTATTCGTAAGCACCGTCAAAACCATCGACCCTGTCCTGAAAATTGTAACTTTAGCCAATGCTAACATCGTTGGTTATTGTGCAGCTCATGGGGTCGGCGTCATCCAGGAAGGCTTCGCTGATCGCCGCTACCAGCAAATAACCCAACTTAGAAGCCGGGCCTACTCCGATGCCGTCCTTCATACCCCCGAGGACGTGTTAACACAAGTAAAAGGCTTTCTAAAGGAAGAAGTCCGCCTGACCGATGGAACGATCGCAAAAATCAAGGTAGACACCATCTGCCTCCACAGCGACACGCCAGGAGCCGTAAGTTTGAGCCAAACCATTTATAATTACTTGAGAGAAAATGACGTCAAGATCACTGCACCTGCATAATTCGGAATTCAAAGTTCAAAATTTCAACAATGACTTCCTGCTCATTCATCCGACAGAGGAAGGAACCCTAGCCACGCTGGGTAAGCTCATCTACGAAAAAAAGTTCGACTTTATCGACGAGGTCATCGTCACCGAGCAAGAGATCTGCTTAAAATTAAATGCTCTTTTTGACGACTCCAAAATTGACCGCTTCACAAGCCTCCAAGCCTCCAGCCAACAACCCACCAAGACCTACCGCCTACCCATCTATTTTTCAGATCACGAAGATTGGCAAGGCGTAAGCACAACCACAGGGTTAAGCAAAGAAGAAATTATCCACCAGCTCCTGGCGACAGATTTCACCGTAGCTATGTTCGGCTTCTTACCCGGCTTCATTTATCTGGATGGTTTACCCAAAACCTTGCACGTCCCCCGCAAGTCAGTGCCCGCTAAATACGTAAAAGCCAACTCCGTGGCCATTGGCGGCAAATACCTGGGCTTGTATGCGCTCGATAGCCCCGGAGGCTGGCACGTCATTGGCCAGGTACCCGTTTCGATCCTGCAAATCCCACAATTGCCTCCCCTCCCGCTGAATTTGCAAGACCGGATTCAGTGTGTCCAAATCACCTCAGAGGAGTTTACCCAAATCAATGCTCAACAACTCAACCTCATCGCCTACAATGCCTAACTTCGAGATCATCAAACCCGGCCTGCTCACCACCATCCAGGATGCAGGCCGGAAAGGCTTGGCCTACTACGCCATCCCCCCGTCGGGTGCTATGGATCGCAATGCGGCCAAGATCGCCCTCCTTTTATTGAACCTATCCGAAGATATTCCCCTCATCGAATGTACTTCCGTAGCACCAACGATAAAGTTTCACGATACTGCGCAGATCGCCATCAGCGGAGCCGATTTCCAGTGGGCGCTCAACGATACCCCAGTGGTGCTGCATACCCTTATCGACATCCAGCCTGGGGATATCCTCAGTGGAAAAATGGCCACGAATGGTTTGCGGGGCTACATTGCCATCAACGGCACTTTGCAAGTTGACAAGGTCTACAATTCCTACGCCACCTACCTCAACGCAGGCATAGGAGGTTACCAAGGCCGGATGCTCAAAAAAGGCGACATCATCGAATGGGAAAGCAACAAAGAACATAACGTCGAAAAGAAATACATCCCCATCCTCCCAGGGCCAGAGTTTGCCTTATTAAGTGATGCAGCCCAGCGTCAGCTGCAAGACATCACCTACACCATCGGCAGCGACAGCAACCGCATGGGCCTCCGCTTACGGGGAGAACGGCTCGAAAGCACAAGCTACCAACTGAAGCACAGCTTGCCCGTCTTGCCTGGGTTCATCCAGTTGCCACCCAGCGGTTTACCTATCGTCCTTCTCCAAGATGGTCAAATCTCCGGAGGTTATCCACGCATTGCTTACTTGCGGGAGCGGCATTTAGCTGCTTTGAATCAGATTCCACTAGGGAGAGAGGTCCGGTTTAGATTGAAATGAGTTTTTGAACAACGAGTTCTTTAATTCCTTGGAGCCTCCCCCGCTTTTTGCGGGGGCGCTACGTTGCAGGGCTCGCTATTCGCTCGGCCGGCCTACTGCTTACTGGCCTTCGGCACAGCAAACAGTAGGCCGTCTAGCACCGCTTCAAGGCGGCGCTACCCTTCCACATCGCTAGGCCTGGTCAACCCTGAACCTCTAGGGGAAATAAAACGATCAGCAAAGTTAAAGCAAGAAGATACTAAGCCGATTTCACTATGAGATAATCGCTCCGTAGAGCAGGATATCTTACCCTGCACTGCACGAAGAAGCGGTGGACAGCCGTATCATAATGGCGTTTACCCCCACAACACCATTACCCACACAACCCAAAAGATACCCTATACCAAAAACAGGCCACCCCGATTCGCTCGGAGCAGCCTGTTTTTTTTATTCATAATGTTCCGGGTGGATCAAAATCCTAATACCCAGTACTTCTTATCCATTCATCGAAGAGAGGAACTCATCGTTGCTAGAAGTGTGGATCATGTTTTTGCGTAAGAAATCAAACGCTTCGTCCGGCTTCATGTCAGAAAGGTGATTGCGCAGGATAAACATCCGTTGTAGGGTGTCTTTGTCCATAAGCAAGTCTTCGCGACGAGTACTAGAAGAAGTAAGGTCAATCGCTGGGTACATCCGCTTGTTAGCGAGGTTACGATCCAGTGAAAGCTCCATGTTACCGGTACCTTTGAATTCTTCGAAGATCACCGTATCCATCTTAGAGCCGGTCTCCGTAAGCGCGGTCGCTAAAATGGTGAGTGAACCACCATGCTCGATATTACGGGCAGCACCAAAGAACTTCTTAGGTTTCTGTAGCGCGTTGGCTTCTACACCACCGGAAAGTACCTTGCCACTGGCAGGAGCTACGGTGTTGTAAGCACGGGCCAAACGAGTGATAGAATCCAACAGGATCACTACATCGTGGCCACATTCTACCATCCGCTTTGCCTTTTCGAGCACCACGCCCGCCACACGTACGTGGTTATCAGCAGGTTCATCAAAGGTAGAGGCGATTACTTCTGCTTTCACGCTACGCTTCATATCTGTTACTTCCTCAGGACGTTCGTCGATGAGTAGGATAATCAGGTAAGATTCAGGGTGATTTTTAGAAATAGCATTGGCAATATCCTTCAACAAGAAGGTCTTACCAGATTTTGGCTGTGCTACGATTAAGCCACGCTGTCCTTTACCAAGGGGCGTAAACATATCGATCAGGCGATTACCAAAATCACGACCTGTAGGAGAAGTCGTCAGTTTGAAACGCTCCGTCGGGAACAAAGGCGTGAGGTAGTCAAAAGGTACACGCTCGCTCACTTCTCTAGGGTCTAGACCATTGATCTTGGACACTCGCAGCAAAGCGAAGTACTTTTCTCCTTCTTTCGGAGGGCGAATTGCACCTTGTACCGTATCTCCCGTACGCAGACCAAATAATTTGATCTGAGAAGGCGAAACGTATATATCATCCGGAGAGGTCAGGTAATTATAGTCAGCAGAACGCAGGAAACCGTAGCCATCAGGCATCATTTCCAAAATACCTTCTCCTTCGATAATACCATCTAATTCGATATCGAATACATCTTCGGGCTTCTCTTTAGGCTCACGACGAGGTTTTTCCTCCCGACGAGGCTTGTCGTCGCGACGTGGACGATCATCACGATCTGCTCCATTCTCCTGATCTTGGCGATCATTGTTTTGATCATCCTTGCTATCATTATTACGGCGACGATCATCATCACGATTGTCACGGCGGTCGCGGTTATCACGGCGATCATCCCGATCATCGCGGTTGTCGCGACGGTCGCGGTTATCACGGCGGTCATCATCACGATTATCACGGCGGTCGCGGTTATCGCGGCGATCATCTCCATCACGGCGATTATCACGATCATCACGATTGTCGCGGCGGTCACGGTTATCACGGCGGTCATCATCGCGATTATCACGGCGGTCGCGATTGTCGCGGCGATCATCATCACGACGGTCACGGCTATCACGGCGGTCACGACGATCATCACTTCCTTCTTCCTTCTTATCTTCGTCTTGACGACCACGCTTACGTACTGCTTTGGCACGTCGGGCAGCGCGATCTTCTTCAGAATCCCGCTGATTATCCTGTGATTCTTTTTCTTCTTTCTTATCGTCAGCTTTCTTGTCATCGCCCTTTTTAGGAGCGGTACGACTACGGCTTGGCTTTTGAGCAGGTGCTTTAGCTGTTGCTGTACTTTTAGGCTTCGCTTCTTTCTTAGGTGCGGGGGTCACACCGCCAGCAGCGCCAACGACGGCCTGATGGTCCAGAATCTTGAGGATAAGTTCTTGTTTATTGAGGCGCTTGTAGCTGGTCATGCCCATTTTCTCAGCCAGATCCTTCAGCTCGGGGACGAGCATGTCATTCAACTGCAAAATATCAAACATATAGAGTAATGTTACTTTTTCTTGTACGGAAAGTTTAGGAGAGTAGATTATTTTGGGAGGTCCCAAAATTGTAGGGTGCAATAATGCGTAAAGGGCTTTTCTTACTGACTAGTATTCAACATGAAGCTCCCCGCAGCATTCGAGGAATTAAAAAATGACATCATGTCAACCAGGGAAAACTAAGAATTGCTGTAAAGATGCTCACCCAAGGATTGTAGGGACTACAAAGGTGGAAGAGTAGCTTGGCATGTTTGCAGCGCAAAAATAGCGTTATTTTTTTTAATCCAAATACTATCTTTGCAAAAAATACTGCTTTTCGGTAATTTTTTCCTGCTTTCTATTGTATTAACAAGGCAAACAAGCAAAAAGTTAGATGCTCAGAACTTCATTTATCCGCGAAAACCTTGCCCAGCTTAAAGCTGGCTTACTAAAACGCAACTTCAAAGAAGAAGATTTGCAGATTGTTGACCAGACACTAGTCCTCGATGATCAGCGCAAAGCGCTCCAAACAGAACTGGACAGTACACTTGCTACGCGCAATCAGCTCTCCGAGCAGATTGGCGACCTCTTCAAGTCTGGTCAAAAAGACAAAGCCACTGAGTTGCGCCAAGAAGTTTCGGAACTTAAAGAAAAAGCAGGTATCCTGGAGCAGGATTTAAAAAATACAGTGGAAGCGTTGCGCCAAGCCCTATATACTATTCCCAATATGCCTCACGAATCAGTGCCTGCTGGCAATACTGATGAAGACAATGAAGTATTCAAAGCTTGGGATGGGCCGCTGCCTCAACTACCAGAAAACGCTCGTCCACACTGGGAGCTCGCCAAAGAGAAAGACCTTTTTGACCTAGAACTGGGTGTAAAAATCACTGGTTCTGGCTTTCCTTTGTACCGGGGAAAAGGTGCACGCCTTCAGCGTGCCTTAATCAACTTCTTCCTTGACGAAGCTGCTGCTGCCGGCTATGAAGAAATCATACCTCCACACCTGGTCAACGAAGAGACGGCCACAGCCACCGGACAACTGCCTGATAAAGAAGGGCAGATGTATTACGTCAATGAGGATGACCTTTATTTAATCCCCACCGCTGAGGTACCCGTTACCAATGTTTATCGTGATGTCATCCTCAATGAAGAAGACTTCCCGATTAAAATGACGGCCTACACGCCTTGTTTCCGACGGGAAGCAGGCTCTTACGGCGCACATGTACGTGGTCTGAACCGCGTGCATCAGTTTGACAAGGTCGAAATCGTTCAACTTCAGCACCCTGATAAGTCTTACGAGACGCTGATGGAAATGCTTAAGCACGTAGAAGGCATTCTGCAAAAGCTCGAACTACCCTACCGCATCTTGCGTTTATGTGGTGGAGACCTTGGTTTCACCTCTGCATTGACTTTTGATTTCGAGGTGTATTCTGCAGCTCAAGACCGTTGGCTGGAGGTAAGCTCTGTCTCTAACTTTGAAGACTTCCAGGCCAACCGCCTAAAGCTTCGGTACCGCACAGACAAGGGCACCCAACTCGCCCATACCCTTAACGGTAGCGCGCTGGCTTTGGCCCGTATTTATGCAGCTTTATTGGAAAACAACCAGACTGATGATGGTATTGTTTTACCAAAAGTCTTGCATAGCTACACAGGCTTCACGACCATTTAAACGTAACCTTTCGCGAGGTCTTACGTCTAAGATTCTGCTGGGGACTTATTTTGATCGCATTCCTTTCAAAGTAAAGCCCAGCATGATCTAAACTTAAAAAAACTTGACTAATGGGATATATTGTCATCGTTGGCATCTTTTCTTTTATCGGCATGTTGGTAAGCAATCGACTCAAGTCGAAATTCAGACGTTATTCCAATGTTCCTCTTAGCAATGGGAGATCAGGAGCCGAGGTTGCGCAGACCATGCTAGAGCACTATGGTATCCACGACGTAAAAATCGCGCAAGGACAAGGAATGCTGACCGACCACTACAACCCTGCTACAAAGACCGTAAGCCTCAGCCCCGAGGTCTTTCATGGCCGACACGTAGCAGCTGCAGCTGTTGCAGCACACGAGTGTGGGCATGCCGTACAGCACAACACGGCTTATGCCTGGTTAAAATTTCGTTCGGCTATGGTACCCGCTGTAAGCTTAGCATCTAAGGCCCAACAGTACCTCTTGTTGTTTGCTTTAGGGATGTTTGGCGTTGCAGGCAGCAACTTTTTGCTGTACCTCACTATTGCCGCTTTTGGAATCACAACCCTCTTCAGTTTGGTGACTTTGCCGGTAGAATTTGACGCTAGTAACCGGGCATTGGCTTGGTTGGAAGAAAGCAACTACACCCGTGGTAGCGAGCACGAGGGTGCTAAAGATGCACTTTGGTGGGCAGCAACCACCTATGTGGTAGCAGCTTTATCTTCTCTGGTCGTACTATTGTACCTCATCATGAGCCTAGCTGGTCGCGACTAATTACATCGTTAGTATTGCGCAAAAAATAAGTATTTTGATATTGATGCGCTGCTGTTTATCTTTGGGAGCATTTTATAGGGATACCCCCTTTCCCCTTTTTTTACCTTGAATGACTTATTATGCAAGAAGATATTGATGAATACTTTTCCCTAGCTAAAGAAAGCATGGATCATAGTATAGAGCACCTTGAAAAAGAATTATCAAGGATAAGCACCGGCAAAGCTAACCCCAAGCTCGTTGGAGGCTTGCTCGTGGATTACTATGGCTCTCAAACGCCGATGAGCCAAGTGGCCAATATTGCTGTGGCTGATGCCCGCACTATCACGATCCAACCTTGGGAAAAGACGATGATCCCCCCTATTGAAAGATCAATCTTTGAAGCCAACTTGGGGGTTACACCACAAAACGATGGTGAATTGGTTCGCATTTCTATTCCGCCACTTACCGAAGATCGCCGTAAGCAGCTGGTTAAAACCGCCAAAGAAAAAGGGGAGGAAGCCAAAGTAAGTATCCGCAGTGTCCGCAAAGAATTAATGGACGGTATCAAGCAAACAGTCAAAAACGGCTACCCTGAAGATGCAGGAAAACGCGCGGAAGACGAGGCCCAGAAGCTGGTAAAATCCTACGAAACAAAAGTAGACGCCCACATAGAGCACAAAGAGGGCGATATTCTCACCATTTAATCACTTGAAGGTTAGGATACTTAGATTATTCCCCTTACCTTTGCGACACTTTTGGAAAAAGCGGCAGTCTTTCGCTGCTAGTAAATATAAAAGCGATGAAAAGAACATTTCAACCTTCCCGCAGACGACGCAGCAATAAGCATGGCTTCCGCTCGCGCATGAGCAGCAAGAACGGGCGCAAGGTACTGGCACGCCGCCGGGCCAAGGGCCGTCATAAACTGACCGTCAGCGATCAGAGACACTCGAAGTAATTTCACTTCCTTTTGTTTCTAACGCAAAAGCGCTTTCAGCCGTTGGCTGAAAGCGCTTTTTGTGTTTAAGAAAGACTAACGGGATTACCAATATCCCACTAAATATTATCCCCGCGTAAAGCCCTAAAGCGCTTACGTGCTTCTACTGCAAAAGTGCTATCCGAATAGTCAATAAAAAGATTTTCGTACAAAGTCATTGCTTTTTCCGTATCCCCCAAGAATTTTTCGTTCAATGCTGCTAAGGCAAAAAGGGAATTATCAGCGCGGATATCTTCAGGGAATTTCTCAACAATTTGCTCGTACAATTCAGCAGCAGCCTCATATTCTCTTTTTTTACGGAATACACCAGCTTTCAGATACATAATATCATCTTGCAAAGAATGATCAGGGAATGCAACTAAGAGGCTATCCATTTTAGCAAAGGCTGCATCAAACTGGTTGCGAAAAACCAGCAAATCGGCATCTGCATACATTTGTAGTGCTTGCGTCGTGGTATCCAACCCGAGGTTGTCCATGATGAAAACCGACAAATCCAACGCATCGTTAGCAATAAGCTTTGAGGTTGACGCCTTCAAGACATCAAATTGAGCCTGAGCCCATTGAAAGTCGCCATTATAATAGGCCAACCGCGCATTACGAAAACGAGCTTCATGCCCCAAGATATCTTCTTTAAAAGCTTTATCTACCTGTGAATACAATAGCGTCGATTCCCAAATATCCCCCTTCATCAGGTAATAATCAGCCAAAGCTAATTTTCCGCGCGCCTGTACATTAGGGTCTGTAGCAGGGAAAGTAGTCATATCTTCCAGTAATACAATACTGCTATCCAGTTTGTCCATGTAAATAGCCTGTAATTCCGACAACTCGAGGATAATCGCCGCCGTGGCACGGTTACTGCCAAATTCTTCTAAAAAGAACAGGTATTGCTTTTCCAATTCTGCTAGTTCCTCCTGGGTATAAGCATACCCTTCTACCAGCTTCGCACGACGAGCGCGCAAGGCTTGCCGTTTAGCGTCGAGATACAACGTAGAGGTCTGGCCTTTTTCTTCTACCAAGTAATCAAAGGCCTGGATCGCCGCATCGTAGTCTTTATCCTCTATGGCGATCTCCCCCAACTCATAAATCCGTAGGCCATTCTCATTAAGTCGGCGATCAAGCGCCTTCACCTGACGTAGGGCATTGCGATAATCTTTGCGTTGGACAAACACCCAAGCTAATAACTCCGGGAAAACAGGGTTTTCATTTCCTCCCTGAATTTTTTCATAAAGTTGTGTTTGTAACTCCTGATAATCAGCTTCCGAAAGGTAGCGTTGAAAAATTATTTTCAGCTGACTTATCCGATCAGGATTATCGTCCATTGCATTAAGGTAAGCGCCAATCATCGGTTGGCTTTCCCCCATTCGCCGATAAAGATCTCCTAGATTGTAGGAAAAAATACGCTCATCACGAAGCAATTCGGCACCTTTTTCATAGGTCTCAATTGCAAAATTGTACTTGGTTTGCCGAATAAAGGCATTAGCAAGGCGAGTTACCGAGTATTGATCGGCAGGAATGTTATCAATGGCTGCTCGAAACTGTTCTTCTCCTTCCTCATAACGCCCCAAACGCTCCAACAAAGTGCCATAAGAGACATTGAGTTGTACATTACCATCATTACGTCGAATCTGGCGCTTAATGACTGTTTCTGCTTCATCGTAATTTTCTAACGCCAGTAAACAATCAAAATACCGATCAAAGAAAAAATCATTATTACCATTACTCTGGTAAAGATCAGCATATAACTCCGCTGCTTTTTCGTATTCTCCATTTTGAAAATACTGCTGCGCCAATCGAGCGTTTTGGGTACTACCAATGGTTAGGCTTATTAAGCTTACGATCAGTATTATCAGGTATCGTGTCATTGTGGTCTAACTTGTATTCTTCTCAGGTCCTTTGCGTTCTGCAAGGTAGAGATCGCTATGCATTAATAAAAACGGTACCTAGCTATAAAAGTTGCTTTCTCATTTCCATGATTACAAAAAGACAAATGGCTAAGCTGCCAAAAGCAACTTAGCCATTCTAAAAAAACAGAAGTTCGAAAAAAAGTCTTAGAAAAGCATAGTACTTTTCTTACTTTTTGATTCACTTCTTAATTCTTTTACTCAAGCTTAAATTTCACCGGCAGGTTGAACTGTACACGCACCGCGCGACCGCGCTGCTTACCCGGTGTCCATTTAAGGCCTTGTGCATTCATCAGCTGAACAACTCGTAGTGCTTCGTCGCCACACTGGGCGCCAATATCACGTACAACTCGAGCATCTGTTACGCTACCGTCTTTCTCGATAACGAAGGTTACTACAGCAGTTCCTTCCACGCCATTTTCCCGTGCTATTGCAGGGTATTTGATGTTTTTGTAAATGAACTTCAATAGTTCCGTCTGAGCACATGCTTTTTTCTCGTCTTCAGACCCTTTGTCTTCACAACCAGGGAAACGTGGCATTTGCTCAACCACCTTGAAAATTTCCTCCACTGCTGGTGGCGGAGGTGGTGGTGGAGGAGGTGGAGGTGGCGGTGGAGGCCCCTTGTCAATATTCGGAGGAGGAGCTTTGTCATCAACCGTTGTACTGTTGTCCGTCTGAGTATCATCTTCTAGGATGGTATCATCAGGTACTTCCTCAATCACCGGTGGTGGTGGCGGAGGTGGTGGAGGTGGTTCAGCAGTACGGGGAGGCTCTTCCATAATGATGTCGTCCTCCATTTCGAGGGCGCCTTCCGGAATATCGATTTTTTCTTCCAAATTAGACCAACCAAAAGCCATGACCGAAAGGCCAATAGCTACCACTAGTCCTAGGTTGAAAAACGTTCCGCTCATTTTGAAAGCGTCGACCTTCTCGTACTTGGTACGGTTTGCGTAAGGACTTCCGGACGCTGCCAGATTTCCAGTCAATCCTTTCTCCGTCTGCTGACGAAAGTAGGAACGCATCCATATGCCCAAACCGACAAGGGCTACGATCAGTACAACCAGCATCAGCAATAAAGCTGAACTGTTTGCCCAGAAGCCACCATCGAATCCTGCCTGAATATCAAGCAGAAAAACGGGTAATCCCAAACCGCCCTTTGCAAATAATAGCATAGTCATGCGAAAAAGGGTTTATTAATGATAAATAATTTTCAATAGCCATAGTGCTACAAAAGCACCGATAATATTAGCAACAATGTCCCATAATTCAAAATAGCGATCAGGAAAAAAGCTAAATTGTATCAATTCCATTGCTGCTCCGTAACCGCTTGCCAATAAAAAAGACCAGCGATAAACAGTTTTGCTGTTTGTATAGCAAGACTTTATTGAGAAGAATATTCCCATTGCCAAAATACCGTAAACAGCAGCATGTCCAAACTTGTCTGGGGTCATTAACCAATCGATTCGGGGTAATTGTGGCCCCGGCATCGTCGACAAGTAGAAAATAACCACCGCCCAAACAAGCGTAAAAACGATGTAAATTAAAGAACTACGCCGTGCAAGATGCATACCCAAATAATTTTGGTGGGTAGATCAATATTTTTTTCACTTTTTAAGCGCTTATTTATTCCGCTATCAAGGCTGTATAGTCCTCGGCGGAAAGCAGGTTGTCCAACTCAGCCTTATCATTGATCGTAATCTTAACGATCCAGCCTTCCCCGTAAGGGTCACTATTGATCAACGTAGGGTCATCTCCTTCCGAATCGTCAATTTGTTTGTTGAACTCAAGAATTTCACCACCTACCGGCATTAGTAACTCAGAGGTTGTCTTCACTGCCTCTACTGTTCCAAATTCTTCGCCAGCGTCTAGTGTCTCCCCTACGGTCTCAACTTCCACATAGACCAACTCGTCCAATTCTCTTTGTGCAAAATCGGTAATGCCGACATAGGCAACATCACCTTCTACCCGAATCCACTCATGGTCTTCGGTATACAGGAGTTCCTTAGGAATATTCATTGGTAAATATTATGCTTCGTTTTGTTTTTTTAAAAAATCTTTCACCCATTCGGTAGTGAGTGATTTCGGGCGTTCCAGTGGCATACCCAAAGCACGCGACCAACAACCAGCTGCAAGTACCCCCAGTGCACGAGACACCCCGAAAAGTACCGTATAGTAGCTATACTCTGTCAATCCGTAATGAACCAAAATGGCTCCTGAATGAGCATCAACATTAGGCCAAGGGTTTTTCACCTTTCCTAATTCACCCAAAATACCAGGCACCACCTCGAATACCTTCCAGACTACCTGTACAATATCACTGTCTGCCAGATGCTCTTCCGCATAGCGCTTCTGCGCTGTAAAGCGAGGGTCAGGTTGACGCAATACAGCGTGACCATAACCAGGAATAACTTTACCTTCTGAAAGCGTTTTGTTCACATAGTCAGCAATCTGCTCTTTCGTAGGGGTACGTGTCCCTAATTCTTCGAGCATATCGAAAATCCACTTAATTACCTCTTGATTGGCTAATCCGTGAAGCGGACCTGCCAAGGAAGTCATCCCTCCGGCAAAAGACAAATAAGGATCACTAAGCGTAGAACCAACCAAGTGAGCAGTATGAGCTGATGCATTACCGCCCTCATGATCCGCGTGAATCGTAAGATACAAACGCATTAGGCTTTGGAACCCTTTGTCAGGAATCCCCAGCATGTGAGCGTAATTAGCAGCCCAGTCCAATTGTGGATCAGGTTCAATATGCTTGCCATCATGGAAAGAACGGCGATAAATATATGCAGCTATCCGCGGTAGACGGGCAATCATATTAAGTGTATCCTCGTAGACCGGATCCCAGTAATCCGCTTTGGACATGCCTTCGCCATAACGTTTAGCAAATACACTGTCCGTCTGCATCGCCGTGATGGCCAGAATAAACTGGGTCATAGGATGAGTATCTGCTGGCAAGCTATCCAACATCGTAAAAGTATGAGCCGGCACTTGTGCCCGATCACGCAATTGACCAGTCAACCAATCCACCTGCTCGGCAGTAGGTATTTCACCTACCAGCATCAACCAAAAAAGGCCTTCTGGCTTTGGCTCATTGTCTGGCCCAGTTGGCAGTAGTTCTTTTAATTGTGGAATAGAATAACCCCGAAAGCGAATACCTTCGTGAGCATCTAGTTGGGAGGTTTCCCAAATCATCATTTTGATGCCGCGTGCTCCGCCAAAAGCCTGGCTTAGCTTTACTTCATCAATTTTGGTATTACCATGCTCCTTGAGCAGGGCTTTCATTTCTGTGGCAAGGGCTGAGGCCTTTTCGTAAAATCTCTGTTTGAGAGGATCCATTTATAATTCTTAGCGTTTTTTAGTTCCTAATAATAAAAGCAGTTTCCGATTTTATTCGACTACCGCCTCTTCGCAAGTTTACCCGTTTAAGCTATTACGGTTAGCCTCTTTCCAGCAACGCTAACTCAATATCCTCTTTGGACTTCCCATCCTGGCGCATTTGCTGAATGAGGTTAGAAGTTGCCTGACGATAAGTAGCCTGTTCCTGATCGAGGGTAAAGCGCTGTTCTTTATTCAGAATCTGGCGGATAGTACCTTCACTATTCTTACGCACAGATTGCTTTTTCTCCAAATACAAGCGGTAGTTAGATTCGCGCAACACTTCAATTTCCTGCAGGTTACGTTCCCGGCGCTCTTCAACAACATACATCTGAACAATCTGCTCGGCGCTCAAATTATAGCGGGCTGTCTGTTCTTGTACCGCTTGTTCTACTGCGGCTGAGCGTTCTTGAGCACTAACAATTCCTCCCAACAGGAGAAAAAAGAGCAACATCTTAATTTTCATAGTTTATCAAACTTTACTGTACTATACTAATGGTGGCTAAAGTACGACAATTGTAGGGAACAATGTCCAATTGTTCTGCATATTTGCAGTTGATAAGCAATAATTCCGACAATGATCATCATTCAAGATAAAATAGTCAGTGACGAACTGGTAGAAGAACAATTCCTCTGTAACCTTGACGCCTGCAAAGGTGCTTGCTGCTGGGAAGGAGACGCAGGCGCTCCTCTCGAAGAAGAAGAACTTGCCCTGCTCAAAGAGACCTATCCAACCGTCAGCCGGTACCTAAGCCCAGCTGGCCGTGCGGCTATTGCCAGTCAAGGCCTCTACCTCATCGACGACGAAGACGGAGAATATCGTACGCCGTTAATTGACGATGCCCCCTGTGCCTATATGACCCTTGACAATACAGGAAAAGCCCAATGCGGTATCGAACAAGCTTGGCAAGCAGGAGATATTTCTTTTCGTAAACCCATCTCCTGCCATCTCTACCCAATACGGATCACCAAAAATTTATCAACGAACTTTGAAGCCTTAAACTACGATCGTTGGGACATTTGTGCAGCAGCCTGCACCAAAGGCAAAGCTGCTAAATTACCCGTTTATCGCTTTGCGAAAGAAGCGCTCATCCGCAAATATGGTGCTGATTTTTATGACGAACTTGACCAGTACGCCAAACACATTTCTACCGAAAAAGAATAAAAAACTACCGCTTCCTTGCAAATAATGCACATTTTGCCTAGTTTTGCTACCGAACAGCGAAGTTAGCTCCCCCCAAATTCTGCTACTACAGAATAAATTGATCTAATGCTACAGTAGCTTAAAAGACATATTGTTTGCTCTCTTGATGAGAGTTCTAACATAAAGATTCGCGAAATCCCCTTTTGAAGTTGGATTTTTATTAGCAGCCATGGTATATTCTACTATGGCTGTTTTTGTTTTGAGCTCATTGGGTCAGTAAAAAAATGCTTATTTTTCAACTTGTTTTGGTTTTAATACTTTATAATTCAACTTGAAACTTGAGCGAGACGGATCGACAATGGCAACTATTGCGTACCGGAGACCAAAAAGCACTGGCCTATCTTTTCAAACACCATTATCGTGATTTGTACCAGTACGCTTTTACCATGCTTAGCGATCACGCTACTGTTCAGGACCAACTCCAAAAATGCTTCCTTAAACTATGGGAAAAACGAGCAACATTGCCGCTTGCCGTTAAGGTAAAGCCCTACCTTTTTCAAATTTTACGCTTTGGCATTATCGATCATTTAAGGCAGGCTAAAGCCCAGCGCCAAAATTTGCTAACCCTCCAAATCGTCCAATCACGCTCTCTGGATGAGCGGGAACAAGAAAGAAAAACACAAGCAGAGGAAAAATTACAAGCAGCAATACAACAGCTAAGCCCTGTTCAGAAAGAAATTATCTATCTACGTTTTTATAATAAAGTGGCCTATACTGAAATAGCCGAAATCATGGGAATGAAGTACCAATCGGTTCGCAATTCGGCACATCGCGCTCTAAAAAAGTTACGAATCCAACTCTTGCCGAAAAAATAATTATCCCCAGCTGAGTACAAAATAGAAAGCTATCCGTCATTAGGGTATAGTAGGCGCGATGGAAGTTTATAGCACTATGACTCCTCAGCAAGAAATACTTTCCCCCAAAAGGGAACAAATATTATGCTAAAACCGGAAGACTTATTGGTAGATGATCGCTTTGTAGCGTGGAGCATGTCGGAAGGCAAGCTGCATCAGGCCTACTGGGCAGCGTGGCTGGACGAAGCTGACGAACATCAAGAGATTGCGCGTCAAGCACAACTGATGCTCCAAGAGCTAGATTTCCAAGATGTGAAACCCGCAGCAACTGCTGACGCAGCATGGCAGAAACTCCAGCACCAACTTACTCAGGAAAAACCAAAGCGAACATATTTACTGTACCGACATTGGCAAAAAGCTGCTGCTATTTTACTGATAGGCTTAGCCGTCTGGTTTATGTGGCCAAACAGCTCCGATTTTCGTACTGATTTTGCAGAACAGCAACAACTGACCTTGCCAGACGGTACTACGGTAAATCTTCGTGCTAATTCACACCTTTGGTGGGAAGATGAATGGGCTGCCCAAGGCATCCGAGAAGTTCACCTCGAAGGAGAGGCCTATTTCGCCGTAAGCCCCGCCAAGAGCCATGCAGGTATGCCCTTCGTCGTAAAAGCAAATACACTCGGCATAAAAGTAATGGGAACGGAGTTCAATGTTGTAAATCGCTCGAATAGGCGCCAGGTTACCCTCGTTGAAGGAAGTGTCTCTATCGTGGATCAAGGTCAATCATCCCAGGTACTACGCCCAGCGCAGCAATACTATTGGCAGGCCAATGAGCCCTCACAGATTCGAGAAGTTACAACAGCAATTTTCACCGACTGGCGTAATGACCGCTGGCATTTTGATCAAATGCTTCTGTCGGAAATTGCCTTGCGGATTGAAGAACACTACGGCAAAGATGTCATTATAGCAAATGGCGAATTGCAACAACATAGTTTAAGCGGAACAGCACCAGCAAAAAATCTAAAAATGCTGATCAATGCTATTTCCGTGTCATTGGGCATAAGTGCTCAAATAGACGGAGAACGGATTATATTCTCCGCTAAACAACCTCAATAGATCGCATACAGGCTTAGGGTAGGCTATCGCCACAGGAGAGAACAAGCTAAAAAGCGTTTCTCTCCTTCGAGCCCACAGCCTTAAAAGCAACGAAAGCAACAATTGCACAACAGATTAATCACTGTTTTGGGCTTGTGGTGTAATGCCATAAAGGAAGCATTTTATGCCTAAAACCAATATTCTAAATAATTGCCAGCAATGGTAGCTCGAAAAGGTACAAGGCTGCGATGGATATTAATTTGCTTACTGCTATCAGGGCTAGGCAATGCCGACCTTCTTCGTGCTCAGTATGGTAGCCGGACACCACTGCTACTAACCGATGGGCTTGAGCTCTTGGAAGAAAAATACCAATGTGCTTTCCTTTACGAAACACAGCTTGTTCGTGGCCAGTATTTCGATCCTAATTGGCTAACATCCTTCAAGCACCTGGAAGATGTTCTCGATCAATTGAGTGAGGAAACCTCCCTTACATTTACAGAAATAGACGATGGATTCTGGGCTATCCAAGCTCGTCATCCTTATGGTCAAATTCGCGGATACGTATACAATGACCACGGGGAACCACTGACAGGAGCCTCTGTTTTTCACCCTGGCAGTCAACGCGGAGCCTCTACCGACCCAACTGGTCTTTTTGAATTTTGGATTCCTGCTGGACAGGCCCAATTACAAGTCAGCTATATAGGATATCAAACAGTAGACACCTTAATTTGGCTGCCTTTTGGGCAAAAACAACAGCTTAATATCAAGTTAAAGAGTAGTGTTGACCTTACCGAGGTGGTAGTACTCGGAGGAGCACCTCACTCATTGGCCTACCTGTCTCCCAATACAGATGCGGAACAATTGGGACCAGAAGAAATGGGCAATCTCCTGCTTACTGACTTGGGGCAATTACTGCAATACGCGGCCCCTTCCTTTCATTCAACCTACCAAACCCTCAGTGATGGTACAGATCATATTGATCCAGCAACCCTCCGAGGTCTGGGTTCTGACCAATTGGTCGTATTGATTAATGGGCAACGACGGCACAGTTCCGCCCTCGTCAACGTCAACAACACCATCGGTCGGGGCAGCGTAGCTACAGACCTAAACACCATTCCTTTATCGGCCATTGAACGCGTAGAGATATTACCTGATGGCGCCACCGCTCAGTATGGATCTGATGCCATTGCAGGAGTTATCAATGTTGTCCTTAAAGACAGCATTGCTCCCTCATCTGTACATTTTATGAGTGGCATTACCACTGCTGGTGATGGTTTCCAGACAGGGATCAATGGTCATTGGCAAATTCGGCAAACACCACGGGACTTCATCCATCTGAGTTGGCGCGTCGATGCACGGAGTTCTGTCAATCGTTCCGGTAACTACAACGGCAGTATTTTTGGTGACAGCCGTGATCAACATCCGGATTCGGTAGCAGCGTTTTTTTCTCAGACCGGATTTTCAGGGCAACGCGTTATGGAAGTAGGCAGCGCAGCCATTCGCAACTATGGCTTTTTCGTTCGCCATGAACGAGAAATTGGCAACCATGGGCAGTTTTATCAATTTGGCGGCGCCAATTTCCGTACAGGAACTGCTCGGGGATTCTATCGTTTCCCCTACCAGCAGCACAAACAATCTGGCCTGTATCCTTGGGGGTTTTCACCAGAAATCCATCCACGCATCATGGATGCTTCCTGGCTCAGCGGTTGGCGACGACATTTGGGTGTATGGCAGGTGGACATAAATCAAAACGTTGGCCTCAATCAAGTCAACTTCCTAATTAAGAACTCCAACAATGCTTCTCTCGGGCTCAAGTCGCCTACTAGCGCCAGGGCCGGAAGCCTGCTGTATAGCCAGCTGATTACCAAATGTGATGCCAGCCGAACTAGTGCAGACAAGCAATCTGCTTGGCAAGTAGGCATTCAATGGCGTAACGAATTCTTCCACCAAGCCGCCGGTGAAGAGTGGAGTTGGAAAAACTACAATACCGACACAGAAGATCCACAAGAAGGAGGCATCCAGGTTTTTCCTGGTTATCGCCCCGAAAACACAGCCCGTGTCTGGCGTAGCTCTTGGTCGGCCTATCTTCTTTTTCACCAATATATAAATCCACGCTGGCATTATGCATTGGCGTTGCGCGGTGAATCCTGGATTGACAATGGCAGTTTCCTAACGGGAAAAGCAGCCCTCACTTATCGTCTGAATAATGGTCCTAAAATTCGTGCAGCACTAAACACGGGCCTACGCCCTCCTTCATTGGCACAAGCTTACTTCAGTAGTCAAAGTTTACAATTTGTACCACAGGAAGACAAACTAGTAGGTGCAGAGATCGCTCAACTCAACAGTGAACACCCTTTGACGCGTGCACTCGGTGTTGGCCAGTTACGGGCAGAGCGTTCTTACAATTCCTCCTTACAAGTCTCCTGGCCTATTCAAGATCGAGGAACAGTAAGCCTCACTGGGTATCGGGTAGATATTCAAAATCGAATTGTACTGGGCAGTCAGCTCACTGGGCAAAACCACCCAATGTTAGCAGCTATGCTCGATGCCAATGGACTTGATCGGGTACAATTTTTCTCTAATGCTATTGCTACAACGACTTATGGTTTGGATCTGGGCCTGGTTCGCAGCTGGCATTGGGAAACTGGTATTCTAAAAGTACGTCTTGCTGCAAGCTTAAACCGAACCCGCCTGACTAAAATAACACTCCCAGAAGGATTAGCGGGCCTGGAAACAGTCCTTTTTAATCGAGAAGATCGCGCCCGTCTAGAGCACGCCCAACCCGATAGCAAGATCATTACGCAGGCCAATTGGACCGTTAAAAACTGGCAGTTCAGTATACAAAACACCCGCTTCGGTGCGGTCACCTACCACCATCCTAACGACGGGTCGCCAGACAACTGGGTCGTCAATTACGATTCTCAACAACCAGCTAGTCGTGATCAGACTTTTCGTGCCAAATGGATCACTGACCTATCGCTAAGCTGGCAAGCTCGGCAAAACATTAACTGCGGGCTTCACGCCCGGAACATTTTCAACATTTACCCAGATCGGCATCAACACAGTGCAAACACGAACAATGGCGTCTTTCAATACAGCCGCTACGTTCAGCAATTTGGCGTCTGGGGTACACACTGTCTTTTGAGTTGCCAGCTTAGCTGGTGACGTTACTATAATTAGTACAAACTTATTATTCACTAAATCAATTAGTTATGAAACCGTTTTATCTACTTCTCTCACTTATGGCTTTTTCTGTCATAAGTTTTGCCCAACAAGGCACCATCAGCGGCACTATCGTTGATGGAGACGAGCCTTTATATGGTGTTTCGGTCGGACTTGATGGCACTTTAAAAGGTGCAGTAACTGACTTTGATGGCAAATACAGCATTACCGTAGACCCTGGAACTTATAAGGTTGTAGCAAGCTACGTAGGTTATTCTACCCAAACCAAGCAGGTGACTGTTGCAGCAGGAGGAACAGCTACGGCTGATTTCAACCTTGCAGGTGGTGTACTGATCGACGAAGTGGTCGTTACTGGCACCCGGGCATCTAACCGTACCAACCTTGAATCTGCGGTGCCTGTTGATGTGATTAATGTAAGCGAGTTGGCTTCGAAAGCACCACAGGTGAGCATCAATCAACTATTGAGTCAGACGGCGCCTTCTTTTTCTTCTAACACACAGACCATTTCGGATGGTACTGACCACATTGACCCAGCCTCTCTACGTGGCCTGGGGCCAGACCAGGTTTTGGTATTGGTTAATGGCAAAAGACGTCACACAACTTCCCTTGTGAACGTGAATGGTACTTTTGGTCGTGGTAATGTAGGTACTGACTTGAACGCTATTCCCGCTTCAGCCATTGAGAAGATTGAAATTCTTCGTGATGGTGCGGCAGCACAGTATGGAACAGATGCTATTGCGGGTGTTATCAATGTAAAACTACGTGAGGATGTCAACCAATTGGCACTTAGCCTTACTACTGGTGCTAATTTTTCTGATGGTATCGGACCTTTTGGTGGCGAAACCAAAAGTGCGGATGGTGAAGTAGTTAACTTGGGGATGAACTACGGTTTACCTTTAGGCACTGAGGGTGGTTTTATCAACTTCAGTGGTGAATTCAACTATCGGGGAAAGACGAGCAGAATGCAGGAATTCTCTGGCCAAATCTTTAATGCCTACAATGGCATTGAGCGAGTAGCCGCTGCCGATGGCGCTGACATAAGCAACCTAACGCTAGAGCAAATCCAGACCTACGCACAAGACGTAAGTTACCTTGACGGTGGAACCCTGCAGGCACTAAATGATCTCACCGACATCAGTGGTTTAGCAGGTGTCCTCGATTTTGATGCAACCACTCAAGAGTTAGGTGCAAGAAATCAAGAACGTAGTGACTACAATATGCTGGTCGGTCAGTCGGAAGTACGTGGTGGTAATTTCTTTGCGAACATGGAGCTTCCTGTTGGCGACAATGCCGAGCTCTACAGCTTTGCAGGCGTAGGCTACCGCCGGGGTTGTTCTGGCTGCTTCTATCGTCTTCCTTCTCAAAATCGTACTACTACCTCCATCTACGCTGATGGTACTGTGCCCAAGATTAATTCTAATATCATTGATCGTAGTTTTGGTGTAGGTTTGCGGGGAATGGTTGGTGATTGGAATGCTGACTTTAGCACCGTGTATGGCTACAATGAATTTCTTTACAACATAACCGATACTCACAATGCTACGTTAGGGAGTAGTTCTCCAACTGAATTCGATGCTGGTGGTCATAGCTTTTCCCAATCTACCTCTAATTTTGATCTTTCTCAGTATTTTGATGGTGCAGCGGGTAAAGGCATTAATGTTGCTTTTGGAGGAGAATATCGCCTCGAAAACTATAATGTAACTGCTGGTTCTGAACAATCTTACGGCAACTACGATCAAAATGGCAACCTGGTAACTCCAGCTACACCAGACGAGCTATTGGTGCTGGATTATTTTGGTCGTAACCGTCCTTCTGGTGCCCAGTGTTTTGCAGGATTCCTTCCTACCAATGCTGTGGATGCCAATCGTTCTAGTGCGGCGCTGTACCTGGATACAGAATTTGACCTGAGTGAAGCATTCCTTCTTGGTGGTGCAGTACGTTTTGAGAACTACTCTGACTTTGGTTCTACGTTCAATTACAAATTAACAGGACGCTACAAGGTTAGCGACAACTTTGCCATCCGTGCGGGTACCAGCTCTGGCTTCCGTGCACCTTCTTTACACCAGATTCACTTTAGTCGTACTTCTACTATCTTCAACTTGGTGGATGGTGTTTCTGTTCCGCAGGAAGTAGGTATTTTTGCCAACACCTCCCGTGCAGCCAAGTTGCTGGGCATTCCTGAATTGAAGGAAGAGACTTCACAAAGTGTAAGTCTTGGTTTCACCGCCAAGGTTCCTGTAGCCAGCCTTCGTTTTACTATTGATGCTTACCAGGTAGGTATTGATGATCGTGTGATCCTGACAGGGCAGTTTGGCCCTGGTGGTGATGCTGAACTTCAGTCTATCTTCAACCAAGCTGGTGCTACACAGGCTGCTTTCTTTGCCAATGCAATCAACACCACTTCACAGGGTATTGATATTGTCATTGCACATTCTGCTAGCCTTGGTACTGGAGGAAAAACATTGCGAAGTGATCTTGCTGCTACTATCTCGAAGACCACTTGGGATCAGGAAGATGGCATCAATGCATCAGACTTACTAAGAGAAAAAGGATTGGTAGACACTTACTTTGATCAAACCAGCCGTATTTATCTGGAGCAAGCTGTCCCTCGCGTAAAAGTTAGCTTAGGTAATACTTTAACGCTGAACAAATTGACTGTTTACCTGCGTAATACGTACTTCGGAGAAACTACCGAGGCGACCAATGCTAATATCTTTGATGCTGATCTAAATCAGACGGACAAAAGTATTGATCCTTACAATGCAGGCAAAGTCATTACTGATTTATCATTAGGTTATGAAGTTGCGAACAACCTCAACTTTACTGTTGGTGCTAACAACTTGTTGGATGTTTATCCAGACGAGGCTGATCCTAGTTTCCAGTCGGATGGACGCTTTGTGTACTCTCGTCGCTCGCCCCAATTTAGCTTTGGTGGCCGCTTCTTGTTTGCACGGGTAGCCTTTACATTGAAGTAAGGAATACCTAATCGTCTATCAAATCAAAGGTACTTTGGGCAACCAAAACTTTTGAACTTGACAAACCACTAGTCATGGAGGTGTTAAGCATAGCGGTTCTTTCTACCCTGTGTTTAGCGCCTTCGTGGCTAATACTAACAGCTCTAATTCTAAGATTTTTAGTTAATCAGCGTTTCGCGTGCAACACGCATAGGGATACCTATACATTTCTTCTCCATGTAGCTCAAGACTTCTTCAAGGAGGGCACGAGAACTATCGTCCATCTGTTCGATATCCTTACGAAAGATTTCATTAACGGCTTTTACACGCACCGCTTTGATAGCAGAAGGAACTTCACGCATAGCTATTTCCAGTTGCCGCTGTTGTAGATTGAGTGGAAAAGCTTCGATATGGTGTTGCAATCGTTGCTCAGCGGTAGCGAGTTCTTTTTCCCGAAAGGAACGATTCTCATCAGCCAACTGTCGTAGGCCTTCTATTTCGATATAAAGGCTCTCGGGATAAGTTCTGAAAATTTCCGGGTCGGTATTATGAGGAATAGCCAAATCAACAATGACTTTACCATTGGCGTCCTCTCCGTTAAGTAGACTGGTATAAATGACGTTATTAAGGATAGGTTCTTTCGCTCCTGTACAGACGATTAGGCAATCAAAACCTTCCCGGTAATTGATTAATTCTGTCAATGGGAAAGCTTCGCCAGCAAATTTTTTCGCCAGCTTTTCGGCTTTCACCAGACTTCGATTAAATACCACTACATTTTTGAAATCATGCTTAAGCAAAAACTTACTTACCAGGGTATTTGTCTGGCCAGCACCAATAACAACTATTCTTGAGTTTGCACTTAGGTGGGAGCTTAGCATCTTGCGCACAGCTAACGAAGCAATGGAAACCGGCTTTTCTCCGATACGGGTATTGGAGTAAACATCTTTAGATGCAGCGACCATACGCTGAAACAATAACCGCAAATAATCTCCTATATGGCCACGCTTCTTAGCTTGGTCAAAAGCTTCTCTAAGCTGGCCTAATATCTGGCGCTCGCCTACAACTAGCGAATCAATAGAACAGCCTACTTGCTGAAAATGCTCTACTGCTGGCATTCCTTCAAACCCTCGCACACTTTCTTTGATCGCCTTAGTCTCCAAAGATGGGTTTATCGATTGAAAAAAGTGCTCAACAAAATGCTCATCAAGGCTTTTTTCTGTGACAAACAGAAACAATACTCGGTTACACGTAGCTACATAAAAAAGCTCATCCAACTGAAACTGCTGTTTGAGTCCTTGTAACAAACTACCCATTACCTCCTGGTTATCAGCAGGCAATGAAAAATCACCAATACGACTAAGGTTCGTATGGCGATGAGTTACAGTAAGAATTTTGTATTGTAGCAGCATAAAGTAAGGCCTTCAACGACTTGGGCAAAGGTAAAAAAGCAAGCCAGATTCCGTGTCACGCATTTGTAACAAAAAGTGAGGAAATGTAATGATCTTTGCCGTGACCTTAGTGACAAAAATCACCTTCATGGATATTATCTACCTACATGGTTTTAATAGTGACGGAGAAGGCTGGAAGGCTACAGCCCTCCGAAAGCACTTCCCGACGGCCAACGTACATGCGCCAGACCTACCTGCTCATCCCTTGAGAGTACAGGAAGTTATTGAATCCTGTATTGCCAATTGCAACGAACCTCCGCTATTGGTGGGCACCTCTTTAGGAGGGTTTTATGCCTATTATTACAGCGCTCTTCATCAGCTAAAGGCTTTACTTTTCAACCCTTCTTTAAAGCCACACATTACACTTGATGATCGAGGAATTGGTGTTTTTAAAACATGGACACAAGGTCGTGCATATCACTTTAAGCGAGATTATCTGACAATACTGGAAAAAATGAAATCGGAGGCCGATCATCAGCAAAATCAAAAACTGCTTTATTTCTTCTTGGCCAATGATGACGAAGTACTTGATCACCAACAAATACCCGAACAATTTACCCAATCTCACGTACAATGGTTTCCCGGTGCCGGGCATCGATTTAGTAAATTTGAAAAAGTTTTAAAGCTAATGAAAAAGGATTTCTAACCCATATCTCCTACTTTTATTTGCTTTTAGTTATTTTCGCCAGACTAATATTCCAACTATTTCGATAGTCGTATGTTTTTATCAAAATTCTAAACAGTGAACATGGAGCCCACTAGATTATTTGACTTTATCCATTATCAAAAAGAACATTTCCCGCAGGCGAAAGCAATAGGTGGTCGTAAAGCCAGTGGAGAATGGGTCTACTACAGTACGGACGAAGTCATTGAAAAGGCCAATAAGGTAAGCCGTGGCCTAATCGCATTGGGAATACAACCCGGTGATAAAATAGCACTGGTTGTTTATAAAAACAGACCGGAATGGACCATCATGGATATTGGTTTACAACAGATCGGTGCCATCAATGTACCTGTTTATCCTACTATCAGTCCGGTGGAATACGAATACATTTTCAATGACGCTGGGGTCAAACTCTGCTTCGCTGGCGAAGGCGACCTTTACGATAAAGTAGCTTCGGCTAAGCCTAATGTTTCCACCTTGGAAAACATATACACCCTGGATCGGCAAGAAGGGCGCCCTTACTGGGAGGATATTTTCACAGAAGAAGGACAAGAAGAGGTCGAACAGCGTAAAGCTGCCATTCAACCCGAAGAAATGGCCACTATTATCTATACCAGTGGTACTACCGGCAACCCGAAGGGGGTTATGCTTTCGCACAACAATATCGTCAGTAATGTAAAGGCCGTTAAAGCATACTTACCAATCAACACCGGAGAAATTGCACTGAGCTTCCTACCGCTCTGCCATATTTTTGAACGGACGGCCTCCTATTCTTTTGTCTATAACGGGATCAACGTTGTCTTTACCGGCACAGACAATCTGGGTGGCGAAACGGGGGATCTGCAAGCTATCAAACCTCACTTTTTCACCACAGTACCTCGTCTTTTAGAAAAAGTGTACGAAAAAATTTATAACAAAGGGCTAGATCTTACCGGCCTCAAAAAAACACTTTTCTTTTGGGCACTTGGCCTAACCGACACCTACGATTATGACAAACAATTCAGTGGTTTAACGGGGATGCAATGGGGTATTGCAGACAAACTCATCTTCAGCAAATGGCGGGAAGCCCTGGGCGGACGAGTAAAAGGCATTCTCACAGGCGCTGCCCCCTGTCCAGTAAAAATCATGCGAGTATTCTCTGCTGCGGGCATTCCCATACGCGAAGCTTATGGCCTTACAGAAACCTCTCCGGGGCTTACTTTTAATCGCTACGAAGCCGACGGGGCCTATATGGGAACCGTGGGTATGCCTTTCCCTGATGTGGAAATCCGCATTGATACTTCAGGAGACTACCGGGAAGGAGAAGGAGAAATCATGGCCAAAGGCCCTAATATCATGATGGGTTATTACAACAAGCCTGATGAAACCGCAAAAGTCATCGAAGAGGTTGACGGAGAACGCTGGTTCCGGACCGGCGATGTTGGCACTTGGGTGACCAGCGCCAAGGGAAATAAGTTTGTTAAAATCACGGATCGTAAAAAAGAACTTCTCAAAACCTCCGGAGGAAAATACGTGGCCCCTGCCCCGATAGAAAGTCTCTGTAAAGAAGACTTCCTCATCGAACAAATGATGGTCGTTGGTGACAAACGGAAATTTGTCTCGGCGCTTATTGTGCCTTCTCCGGAAGCTTTAGAAAACTATTGCGAAAACAATGGCATCAAATGGACCAACCTTCAGGACGCGGTGAGCAATAGTAAGGTCATAGCCCACTATCAACAGATTATTGACAGTATGAATCCTCGCTTTAGCAAGATCGAACAAATCAAGAAATTCACGCTCCTTCCAACAACATGGGATGCGACCAAGGAAGATGGTTCTACTGCAGAATTAACGCCTACGATGAAGCTAAAAAGGAGAGTTATCCTGGAGAAGTTCGCCAAAGAGATTGAGACGATGTACAATGTGTAAATAAGGATACTTGCCACAAAGCGTAAGGTCTTTTAAAAACAAGGCATTCATTAAAAAATGGGGTCATTGCTGCAAATTGCAACAATGACCCCATTTATATTCCCTGCTCGGAGCAGGTTGTTTTGAGCTAAAAAATTAGTTCAAAAACTTAAAGTTGTAGTTATAAATACTTACCACAAGTACGATAAACAGTAAAAATGTGATAAACATGAATAAGAAGAAATAGCCTTTGCTACCTACGTTTTTTATTTCGTCAGACATGGTCAATCTGTTTAGTGGTTAACTTTATATGCTGCAAAGATGATAAAAAATCTTTTTACAGCCAATACTTAGTTGAGTAACCACTCGTCTGAGGTGATTCTCTGACAATATTAAATGTCCTCTCCTGTCGGAGGCAGAGGCGGAGGTGGAGTTTGATCTGGCAACTCCGTAGAATTTGCATTATCGATAACACCTACCCATTCTTGTGCCTCCGTTTCATCAGCATCGCTTGGGCGTGGCCCAATTAGCTTTTCAAGGTCACTTTTCAATAAAACCTCCTTGTCAAGTAACTCGTGAGCCAGCAGTTCGAGCTTATCGCGATGCTCATGGAGTAAACTTTGGGCACGTTCGTATTGAGAATCTAAGAGTTTACGTACCTCATCATCAATGAGGGTAGCCGTATCATCACTGTAGGGCCTTTGGTAAGCGTCTTTGGACATACCATAGAAACTCACTTGACCAACTTTCGGGTTCATCCCGTAGATGGTCGTCATATCATAGGCCATCTTCGTCACTTTGTCCAAATCATTTTGGGCACCAGTGCTAATTTTCTTGAACACGACTTCCTCCGCTGCACGGCCACCAAAAGTCATACACATCTGGTCCAGCATCTGCTCTGTACGTGTAATGTAACGTTCTTTAGGCAGGTACTGCGCATAACCTAGTGCAGCTACTCCTCGGGGTACAATTGTAACTTTAACCAAAGGCATTGCGTGAGGCAGATACCATCCACAAAGGGCATGGCCAGCTTCGTGATAAGCAATTATTTTTTTCTCGTCTGGTGGAATAAGTTTGTTTTTCTTTTCTAATCCACCAATAACTTTATCCAAAGCGTAATTGAAATCCTCCAACTCAACAGCCACCTTCTCGTGTCGAGCGGCAATCAAGGCTGCTTCGTTACAGACATTGGCAATTTCAGCTCCAGCAAAACCAGGTGTCATTTCAGCCAAGACAGCAGGGTTTATCTCCGGAGCAGTTTTTATGGTCTTGAGGTGTACCTTGAAGATAGCTTCCCGGCCTTTGATATCCGGGCGATCAATACCAATCTGGCGATCAAAGCGACCAGGCCGCAGCAATGCCGTATCAAGAACATCCGGACGGTTGGTTGCCGCCATTAGGATAACTCCTTTGTCGGTACTAAAGCCATCCATTTCCACCAATAGCTGATTCAGGGTGTTCTCCCGTTCATCGTTACCACCTTGCATTCCTCCACGGCCACGGGCACGACCAATCGCATCGATCTCATCAATAAAGACGATACACGGTGCTTTTTCGCGGGCTTGCTTGAACAAGTCACGTACACGGGAAGCACCAACACCGACAAACATTTCTACGAAATCCGATCCGGAAATCGAAAAGAAAGGCACGGCTGCTTCTCCAGCTACAGCTTTCGCCAAAAGGGTTTTACCTGTTCCCGGAGGGCCTACCAGTAATACGCCTTTGGGGATTTTACCTCCCAAGACGGTATATTTTTTCGGGTTCTTTAGGAAATCAACAATTTCCATCACCTCTTCTTTCGCCTCATCAAGGCCGGCAACATCTGCAAAAGTGATATTGACCTTGCTATTCTGATCGAACAGAGTAGCTTTTGATTTTCCGATATTGAAAATCTGAGAGCCCGGTCCTGCACCACCACCGCCCACGCGGCGCATGATGAAAATCCAGATCGCAACAATCACTACAATCGGCAATAACCAGCTAAGAATATTCCCAATGTAATCCTGGCGAGTTTCAAAGGTAGGGCGTATCCAATCTTCGCGCGGAATGCCCTCGGCCTCTTGAATTTCTTTTAAATCATCGCTGAATTGATCCGTAGATCCAATGACCATACGGTAGTGAAAGCGATCGCGGCTAAAGCTACCTTGTGCAGCATCTTTATAGCGCTCCTCGGTAAGTTTACTTTCCTTAAGATAAATCTGAGCCTGCTTGAGGTTGGTTACCACAATGATATCCTCTATAGCATTGTCTGCTATCATTTCCTCCAACCGATCATATTGGATAGGCTCACGGCTGCCTTCCGACATCGTGTAAAAATTCAACCCCAGCAGAAATACCGCAATTATTGCGTAAATCCAATAAGAGCTAAACTTCGGCCCACCTTCATTTGGATTGCCTTTATTTTCGTTTTCCATTCTTGGCAAATAGTTTTCTTTGATTTCCTACTCCTTAACTTTAACGCGTAAGTAGGAAAATCGTTAACGTCAATCGACAAAAAGAGCTGTATACCCGTCACAGGGGCTTTTTGGGAAGACTTTAAAGTGTTTCGTACTCCGTAAACTGCGCATCACCCCACAAGTCTTCTAACTCATAGAATGCGCGAGTCTCTCGATAAAAGACGTGTATCACCGTATTAAAATAATCCAGGCAAACCCAATTACTGGCTCCTACCCCTTCTACGTTAGAAGGAAAAGTCCCCAACTCTTCTTTGAGTCGCATGGATACATTATCCGCAATAGCTTTTACTTGAGTATTGGAATCTCCTTCGCAAATGATAAAGAAATCAGTAGGAGCATCCTCTATACGACGTAAATCCAACTTGACGATATGCTTACCTTTGATATCCTGGATCGCGTCAATGACTATATCATTTAGTTCCTCTTGGGTCCAGCTAATTTGCTGGTTTAATCGAACGGCTTGACTCAAATTATTGAATAGTTTATTTATTATCGTAACGGTACATTACTTTTACAACAATAAAGCTAGCAAAAAAAATCCCTTTAGTTGAAATTCAACACCCTTTTCGTCGGAAATGTTGTCCACCACTTTACGGAGGTTCATTCAACCAATGCTCTTGCATTAGAAGAAGTAGCAAAAACCACACCAAGTGAAGGAACTGTCATATCAGCGGACTATCAGACTGCCGGCAGAGGACAAATTGGCAGTAGCTGGTACGCCAGCCCTGGCAAAAACCTGCTTCTGAGTGTCATTCTCCGGCCCCGTTGGCTGGCTGCGCGACAGCAATTTTCACTCTCTCAGGCGGTAGCACTGGCTGTTGCAGACACCATCAGCCATTTCGCCGGTGCGAAAGCATTTGTTAAATGGCCCAATGATGTTTACCTGGCTGACAAAAAGCTAGCAGGCATCCTTATTCAGAACAGCCTTTCTGGATTATTGCTACAATCCAGCGTCGTGGGTATAGGGCTGAATATCAACGAAATGAACTTCCCTGACGCGCTTCCAAGACCAGGCTCCTTACAGGAATACCTTGGCAAAAAGGTAGTTAGGGAAGAAGTTCAACACCTTCTCTTTCAACGATTGGAAGCACGTTATCTACAGCTCAAAAGCAATCCGGCAATCATCCGTGCTGACTACCTTCAAAACCTATATCGCTACCAAGAATGGCATCCATTCCAAGAGGTTGATTCTGGACGAATTTTCACAGGACAAATCATTGGTGTACAAGAAACCGGTAAATTGGCGATCCAAATGCCGGAAACGCATGTTCAGTACTTTGATCTCAAAGAAGTCGCATTCTTATAAACTACCCTTTATGCCTAAAATTACCATTCTCACTATTGGTGATGAGCTTTTGATTGGTCAGGTTATCGACACGAACTCCGCCTTCATGGCCCGCGAGCTCAACTTGCATGGTATGGAAGTCTTCCGCAAGTTAACCATTGCGGATACGCTTCCTGAAATCATCGACAATCTTAAACAAGCGCTAGATCACAGTGATATTGTGTTGATGACAGGAGGCCTAGGGCCCACCAAAGACGATGTAACAAAAAAGGCTTTAGCGACCTACTTCGGCGTAGAGATGGCCTTTAGTGAAGTTACCTGGGAGCGGATCGAATACTTTTTTCAACGATTAGGCCGCAGCACTACACCAGCTCATCGTGAGCAGTGCTACATGCCAGAAAATGCGCTGCTACTCACCAATAAAATGGGCACTGCCCCCGGTATGTGGATGGAGCAAGACGACAAGATCGTTGTCTCTATGCCTGGTGTTCCCTTCGAGATGGAATACCTGCTTACCCATGAGGTTATCCCTCGTTTGCGTAAGCGACACAAAATTAGGCCTATTGCCCATCGTACCATCCTGACGATAGGCGAAGGAGAATCCCGCCTGGCTGCCCAAATCGAAGACCTGGAAGATCAACTACCTTCTCACCTCAGCCTGGCATACCTACCCAGTTTAGGGCAAGTAAGACTACGCCTTACAGGGCGCGCAGACGATGCCGAGCAACTACAAATCGATTTGCAAACTTATGGCGATGCTTTTCTCGAGCGTCTTCAGGGTTTTGTATTCGGTGAAGACACCACTACCATTGAGGCAGAAGTAGGTCGTTTGCTTTTGGAAAAAGGTCTCACGATGGCCACAGCAGAAAGTTGTACAGGCGGCTATGTGGCCCATCGTATCACCTCTATCTCCGGTGCCTCGGCTTATTTCCAAGGGAGTATCGTCGCCTATGATAATAAGGTAAAAGAAAACCTCTTGGGCGTGAGTCCTACAACTCTCAATGATCACGGCGCGGTAAGTGAACAAACTGTCATAGAAATGGTAGCAGGTGCTTTAAAAGCGTTGAATGTAGACGTAGCGCTTGCGATTTCCGGGATTGCTGGCCCAGGTGGGGGCACCCCCGACAAGCCGGTTGGCACCATTTGGCTCGCTGTAGGGAATCATGAAAAAACAGAGACTTTCTTGTTGCATGGCACCAAAGACAGGGAAAAGAACATTCAGTATGCGAGCAGTAGGGCGCTAGGCTTGTTGTGGAACTTCTTGCGGGAGGGTTAAATGCCTTAGTATTGCGCAGAAAATAAACCGCGATTTTTCTTAAGTGCCCTTTGACGATTCAAAAACTCATTCACCGTACGCCTCTAAAATTTGCTCACGCAACCCCTCCTTCTCTGCTTCAGAGATAAAAGCATGCCGTATTGCTTCCAGGTTACACTGTAGGAAATGTGCTTTTTCCCAGCCAAAAATCTGCGTCAACTGCTTATATTCGTGGGCCAAATCAACATCAACCAATGCACGGCCATCGGTATTGATGCTCAGCGATATCCCTTGGCGATAAAGTTGGTCGACAGGATGGTCTTTTAGCGAATCAACTACACTGGTGACCACATTGCTGCTCGGACAAACTTCGAGATGAATATCCTGGGTAAGTAATGCTTGTACGACCTCCTTATCCTCTACACTACGTACGCCGTGCCCAATGCGCTGAGGGCGTAATACTTGTAAGGTTTCACTTACACTCTCTGCGCCACAGGCTTCACCAGCGTGAGCAGTACAAGGGATATTATTTTCTTTAGCATAAGCAAAAGCCTCCCGATGAGCGTCGATGGGATAACCCGCTTCGTCGGCAGCAAGATCGAAGCCAACTACACCTTGATTGCGAAAAGCTTCTGCTAACTTAACGGTGGCCATGCTTTCCTCTTCCGAATAATGACGTAGCGTACAGACTATCAGGTTAGCTTTTATTCGATGGTTTTGATTAGCCTTCGCCAGCGCTTCACAGACCGTTGCTACTACTACTTCCGGGCTTAACCCCTGTTCCAGGTGTTGTAAAGGGGCAAATCTTATTTCGGCATAAATCACTTGATCATCAACCAACTGCATCACTAAATCGTTGGTCACCAAGATCAAGCTTTCTTTCGTTTGCATCAGCTTAATGGCACTGATGGCCAACTCTATGTAGGCTTTCAAGTCGGTGCATTTGCCACCACTTGTAAACTGTTTTTTGTAGGTGGCAACATCTATTCCGGGAAGTAACCGCTTTACGACCTCAAAGCTGAGTGAACAGTCCAGGTGTACATGAAGCTCAACCTTGGGTAATGCAACGGCCTTCGTCATAACATATTATAAAAAATTGTGTTGGCATCCTTTTTGGTATACAAGAGATGAACAAACATTAAAAGGATGTTGATATGAAAGAAAACCAACTTCTGGGGGACCTCCGTTTCTGGCTTGTCCTCGGCTGCCTGCTGGGCTTGATTAGCATTATGCTGAGATGACCAAGCGAAGGTGTAAGAGTTGGGTAAGTGTAAAGGTGTAAGGGTTATTAACCTTTACACGCTTACACCCGTCCAACTTTTACACTATTACAAGCTTCTATTCGCGTCAAACGCCTCCAGGTAGTCTCCTACTCTGCGGATGAAGGAGCCACCTAACATCCCGTCTACTACACGGTGATCGTAAGACATAGACAAGAACATCATGTGCCGCACGGCGATGAGGTCGCCAAATTCTGTCTCTACTACCGCCGGGCGCTTACGGATAGCACCTACGGCCATAATCGCGGCCTGAGGCTGATTGATGATAGGCGTACCCATAACGTTGCCGAAAGTACCTACATTGGTCACTGTGAAAGTACCGTCCTGAATGTCTTCTGGTTTCAGCTTATTACCCCGTGCTCGGTTAGCGAGGTCATTTACCGCTTTGGTGAGTCCGATAAGGCTAAGGTGATCCGCATTTTTTATAACAGGTACAATGAGATTGCCCGTAGGCAGCGCCGCAGCCATACCAATATTGATATTCTTTTTGCGGATAATATTCTTTCCATCTACCGAAACATTGATCATCGGGAAATCATGAATTGCCCGTACGATTGCTTCGATGAAAAGTGGCGTAAAGGTGATTTTCTCTCCGAATTTCTGCTGGAAAGCGTGCTTGTTCTTCTCCCTCCAATTGACGATATTGGTTACATCTGCCTCTACGAAAGAGGTTACGTGCGGAGAGGTATGCTTGGAGCTCACCATGTGATCAGCGATCAGACGGCGCATCCGATCCATTTCAATGATCTCTACATTACCACTTCCAGAGGCATCCACCATAGGGCTAGCAATCGGTTGATCAATAGCAGGTGAAGTGGACTTGGCAGTAGCAGGCTGAGGAGTAGCAACAGCTGCCGGAGCAGAAGAGCGGTTCTCCAAATAAGCCAGCATATCTTTTTTTGTTACCCGTCCTTCTTTGCCGGTACCGGGTAAGACATCTAGTTCTGCTTGTGAAACACCTTCTTCTTTGGCAATATTACGCACCAACGGACTGTAAAATCGATCTCCAGAACTAACGCTCACTGTAGCAGTAGCGGGTTGAGGAGTGGAATCAGGTGCGGGGGCGGCTACCTTAGTACTTGCACCATTAGATGATGCAGGAGTACTAGCAGGAGCAGCTTCTGCAACACTAGGACTGGCTTGCGGTGTAGCGTTCTCGCCTTCTGTTGCAATGATCGCAATGACTTTACCGATCTCTACAACATCATCTACCTGAAACATGATCTTACTGATCGTACCGGCAACCGGACTAGGAACCTCAGAGTCTACTTTATCCGTAGCAATCTCCAGGATCGTCTCGTCCATCTCTACCTGATCGCCTTCTTTCTTGACCCAATTGAGGATGGTAGCTTCCATGATGCTCTCCCCCATTTTGGGCATTATCAATTCTACCTGCGCCATAAAACGGTTACTTTGAATTTGGTTACTTGGTTAGTTGAGCCACATAAGGCCCAGCTATTAAACAGTGGTTATAAACTTCAGGTTTTCAGAAGCCTGAAATTTGGGCACCACAAAAGTAAGACTTTTCTTGTTTCAACGATAATAATTAGGCAACGCATTAATAATCCACCTTTTTATAAAACTTTGTTTTGCAAACGACAAAAAAGCCTAAAATAATACGGCAATACCTACATTTCCCCAGTAATTGTAGCCATGTTATACTATAGCAAGGTTACTGTGATACTTCTGTGATAGCTATACGCTTATTTCGCAGCAAGAAAGAATTGGTTCTGAAAGCTTTTTCAGGCATTATTCTTTTTCTACACCTGATCTAAATATTTCTTGGGCGTACAAAGAGCCTGCAAATACTTACTTCCGTCAAGTATTTGTTAGCCTGACCTATGCTCCGTTTTGTGTAAAACCAAACCTATAATTTCACCAAACCTAAAAATGATGTTTTCAAGACTACTATTCATGGGGTTCGCCTTACTCCTTTCTTGGAGTGTCCAGGCCCAATTTCCGTGTTTTCCAGGACAAATCAGCGTAGCCCCTGGCTACGAGGCTTCTTTTTGTGATGATGGCAGCGAGCCCATCCTCATTCGTTTCAAAGGTAAACCAGCAGGTTTACCTCATGCTTTTGTCGTTGTCAATGCTGATGATGTTATCGTTCACATTGATTACGCCAATACAATCGACTTCTCGGGGCTGGGCGATGGACTACGGGTTTACACTTTTAGCCTCATTGGTTCAATCACCGCCGAGGTAGGCGATATACTTAGTCAAACAGAACTAGCTTCTGGCTGCTACTCCCTATCTGCTAACTTTATAGAAATAAACAGTAATGGTGGCCAGGAAGGTGGAATGCTTGCGGGCGGGCCTTTCAACTTCTGTGTAGGTGACGGTGTAGCTGATATGCTAGAACCTGGAGCTATTACCCTTACTGGAAACTCAGGAACAAACTCTG
>NZ_JBOEFX010000100.1:0-4947 GCF_050633125.1 Lewinella sp. | reverse complement strand
CTGCCTGGGTCGTAACTGATGATCAAGGTAATATTTTAGGATTGCCACCTATGCCGAGTGCCGTAGATTTTGATGGCGCGGGCGTAGGTACTTGTCTCATCTGGCACCTCAGCTTTGAAGACGGGCTCGTAGGTGCAGAGGTAGGTTTGAATGCAGCTGACTTACAAGGCTGTTTTGACCTGTCTAACCCGATTACCATTAATCGGGTGGAAGGGGCAGATTGTGATAACCTTTGCAACAGCAACGGTGGTTTCCTCACTGGTGGACCTTTCACTTTTTGTGTGGGTGACGATGTAGCTGACAACCTTGCAGAAGATGCGATTTCCCTTACGGGTAGTAGTGGCACCAACTCTGCTTGGGTCGTAACCGATGATCAAGGAAACATTTTAGGCTTACCGCCAATGCCTAGCGCCGTAGATTTTGATGGTGCAGGCGAAGGCACGTGTCTGGTTTGGCACTTGAGTTTCGAAGATGAACTCATAGGTGCCGAAGTAGGTATGAATGCTGCCGACCTGCAAGGTTGCTTCGACCTTTCCAACCCAATTGCAGTAGAAAGAACTGCTGTAAACGGTGGTATGGTAAGTACCATTGATGGCGAAACGAATGTAACCGTAACGGTAGGAGATGGCGAAGCAGATGTTATCCAGTTTGTCAACACTGCTGCTGTTGGTGAGAACTTCACTTACGTTATCACAGATGAAAACAACATCATCCTAGGTTTGCCAAGCGGTGATTCTGCGGATTTCGAGGATGCTCCTGCTGGTATTTGCCGCGTTTGGGGATTGGCTTACACCGGTAATATCATCGCCGTTGTGGGTGACAATGCAGCCGAAGTAGCTTTGAGTGATGGTTGTTTCAACCTATCAGACATTTTTATTACGGTAAATCGTACAGAAGGTTTTGCACCAAATATTCCGCAAAACAATGCAGTAACGGAAGGTCCAGCAATATTAGAGGTACAATTGTTCCCTAATCCTGCTGTGGATCAATTGCAGGTAGCACTCTCCACAAACAGTGTGAGTAATGAGAATATCGAATTAACGATTGTTGACCTCAATGGCCAAGTACTTTATCAGCGCATCATCAGCGCCGATCAGGTGCGCACTACCGTTGATGTTGCTAATTTGCCTGCCGGAACTTACTTCTTGCGCAGTAATGATGGCAAACAAGTTATTACCAAGCGCTTTATCAAAGCGTAATGTATTTGCCTCCGGGCAAATAATAGAAAAATGATTGGTGAAGGGTAGAGGGACAGCCTAATTTTCTAGATCTGTTCTTCTACCCTTTTTATTGTTTGGCCATTTTGTAGCATGGCAAGCCCAAGATCAAATTCATACTCACTTAGTCAGAACAAAGGTACCTCCTTGACCCTACTCGTCGACCCAAAGCAGTGCGCAAGCCGTAGGCTGTAGCACGCCGCACGGAGGAGGAGGACAAAGGATAAAAAGGAGCGGTAGCGACTGGATAGCCTGGTGCCGATCCCGCCCCGACCAGAAAAGTCGGGACGGGAGATGGCATGGCCCCAAATAATTAAACTTGCCTTCTATTTCCAGGTTACAACCGGAGAAGCATAATAATCGACATCCAATCGCTTCAGATGCTCTGCATAGCGCACCAACCGACCTGAAAAATGGCCCCAATTACGAGCCTCAGCTGGTGACCAACTCAACTCTGCATGGGCCAATAAGCGGGGAAAGACCATGTACTCGATCTCATCCATGTTGGTGATGGTTTCCGTCCAGAGGGGCGACTCAATGCCAAGGATATTTTCTTTGCCAATACCCGGCACCAGTGTTTCCGGCGACCACAAATAGGCACTATCCAGCTCGATATAGGCCGCCCAATGCAGGCCCAATTCTGTCGTAGAATCGTACTGCATATCCAAGTATACTTTATGTGCTGGAGAGAGTAAAACCTTGGTTCCTTGTGCGACTCCGCGCAGCGCATTTTCGGCCATTGCCCAGTATTGTACCACGCCATCTTCCCGCAGCTCTGCGTGGGAGATTTCATCCCATCCGATCACCTGCTTATCGTATTTGGTAACAATGTCTTGCACACGTTCGATGAAGGGAATGTAATCCTCCAACGCAGTCACATGCGATTCGTCGCCGCCGATATGAAAATAAGGGCCAGGAGTCATAGCGGCAATTTCACGCACCACATCATCCACAAATTGATAGACGATTTCTTTCGAGGTACAAAGCGTGCTAAAACCCACCTCGGTACCAGTGTACAATGCTGGAGACATGCCATTGCAATTCAGTTCGGGGTAAGAGGCCAATGCGGCATTGGTATGGCCTGGCATATCGATTTCGGGCACGATGGTCACGTAGCGGCTTTGTGCATAACGCACAATTTCTTGATAATCTTCCTGGGTGTAGTAGCCGCCAGGTCCGCCGCCCACCTGGGTACTGCCGCCATGTGTGGTGAGATTTGGCCAGGACTTTATTTCAATGCGCCACCCCTGATCATCTGCTAAATGCAAATGGAGGTAGTTGATTTTGCACAAAGCAATGAGGTCAATAAAACGCTTGACATCATCTACGCCAAAGAAATGGCGCGATACATCCAGCATTGCCCCGCGATAATCGTACTGCGGAGCATCGGTGATCACCCCTGAGGCAACGAACCAGTGATTATCCTCTGTGGGTGTGGTAGGCAACAGTTGCAGCAGCGTCTGAAGGCCCCGAAAAAGGCCGGCCTCGGACTTACTTACCAGGTAGATTTTCTTTTTCTTAATATTGAGTTCATAGGCCTCTGGCCCCTCGTCATCCATATCATCACCCAGTAACTCCAGATAGATGTGGCTGGGGCCACTTGTGATATCCCCTCTTTCCACAACAATATCGAGATTGGTGGTTGCCTCTAGCGTTTCCTCCATAGCTTCCGCAAAGGGAAGAAGGTGCTCCTGCACATGGATAACAGTGCCGTTTTGCAAGCAAAATCGTTCGTGGGTAGGAAAAATCTCCTTAGGAAAAGGGATTAGTGCGGCTTTATTTAAATCGGTAGGGGCAGGCTTTTCGCAGGAAAAAGACGCAAGCATTGCAATGAGCAGTAAGAAGGGTAGATTTTTCATGGTAGGGCAAATGGTTTTGATGACGAATCGTATTCGAGCTAAAATAAGTGATCCCAATTTGTTTGAAGGTTTAGCAATAAAAAGAACACAACTTTCTTTTAGTCATTTGTTTATCTTTTTTTTACTAAACCCAAATTGGATCACCTTATTTTTTTACGCTCACTCAGTCAAAGATAACCAAACGCCCCATTTGCGTAGTGTTTTCCAGTCGCCAGAAATAGGTACCCGATGGCAGGTTATTCAGATCTACTTCCTGCTGATTTCCCACCAGCAGTTCCTCCCGCACCAGTACCCCTTGGGCATTGAATAAACGCCACCTCACTGGCGAAAAATCACCAGCAGGTCGTTGCAATAGTACTTTTGAACGCGTTGGATTCGGAAATACCGCAAGGAATTCTTCTTCGTCGGGCGCAGCGGTACTTACAGGAATTCCCCAGGCTATATCTGGGTCGCAGCCATTGAGATAGTAATAATTGGGTAAATTAGGGAGATGATGCCCAACATGCGTAGGCGTAAGAATGGCCCCCACGTCTAATAGACAAGCATCTTGATAACCATCTGGGTTATGGATCACGTGCATATATTGAGAGGTAGTCCCTGGACTTATATAAATACGACAATCTGGGCCCAGGTACATATACCCTAACCCAACGGGCCAGCCATCATCCGGAGAAGGAAAACGTACATATCCAAGATGATGAACTTGCTCACTTGTATCTACTGCTTCCAGATCGATCTGGTAGATATCTTCTGCGGTCGTTGTATAAATATAGCGACCATTTGGAGAGAAACACAAACCTTCAGCTGTATCCATATTTGGGTAGTGGATTTCTCGATAATTGCTAAACTCGCCTGTATTATTGTCGAAATCAAAAAGCATTATGCCAAAATCTTCGGTGTTATTGGCCCAGATACTCATATCTGGCGAAAAAGCAGCTTGTCCAACGTCCCAGGCATAACTAGTAGCGATGGATCCTTCTTCATGAATAATGGGTTCACTTATCACTTCTTCCCCGCCTAACTCATATATAAAATGGCGATTGGTATCATGCTCCGTTACAGAAAACCACCATTTATCTCGCGCTAAGTTGGGCCCAGCCGTTAAATGACCTATAACGAGCACCGTATCTAAAACCACTTCCGTGTTCTGCAAGAAAAACACGCCATCCTCAGATTGTATGATCGTATGAATAAAAAGTCGTTCCGAAACTACTGTTCCTATCTCCTCTGAGTAGTTGACGTCCTTTTGAATTAAATAAACAGTCGTGTCATTTTGTAAACTAGGAAGTAACAATCGGGCATTTCGAGTGGGGTGTTCTTTAGGGCAATATAGAGGGCTTGCCCAATCGTCCATCAAAAAATCTTCCCCGGTTAATGAGTTACGATTTGCGTCCCAAACCCGACAGCCATTGGTGTAAAGTATAATTTCACCAGTTACACCATCATCTAAAAAGCTACCTTCTGGTCCCAAATCATGTCCTACCTGTGACCAAAAATCAATAGTAACAATACCATCATTAAAGTCTATCACAGACAGGCCATAACTATTACTCCCGCTAAACGAATCGTACCCAAATAACCATTGGTGATTGTATTTTTGGGCAGAGGTTACAACTGCAAAACTCAATAAAAAAATCATCAATTCGATACGCATGGGTAGAAATAGGGGGTGAATTTTTTCTAATAGAAATTTAGATTCAATCATTAATATATAGAACCATAATTAGTCAAAGATAACTAAACGCCCCGTTTGCGTAGTGTTTTCCAATCGCCAGAAATAGGTACCCGATGGTAGGTTATTCAAATCAACTTCCTGCTGATTCCCCACCAACAGCTCCTGCCGCACCAATACCCCTTGGGCATTGAATAAA
>NZ_JBOEFX010000099.1:16961-17265 GCF_050633125.1 Lewinella sp. | reverse complement strand
TCATCTCCAGAGATTGCCGCTGCAGGCTGCGAATGACCGAATAAGAGGTGCTTTCATCAAACTCTTTGACTCGGATGCGGTAGTACATCACTGCTTGGTCTGCTTTATGGTCTACGTAGTGATAAGTGGCTGCCGCTTGGTTTTTGGCAGGAATAATATCAAGCGGCTGAAAGTTTTTTCCGTCCTCCGACTTTTGTATTTCGTAGTAGTCCAGCTGTTCTTCTGAAGCCGTGGACCAGGTTAATTCTGCCGTGCTTTCACCTATTGATTTCACCGTAAAGCTCAACCAATCCAATGGCAAGGC
>NZ_JBOEFX010000099.1:13984-16955 GCF_050633125.1 Lewinella sp. | reverse complement strand
GTAAGCGTAACATCAGCCGGATTTTTCCAGTCTAAATAATTGACGCTGGTGTGCAAAATTCGCAAATAATTTAGTCCGTCTTTTTGCAAGGCAGCATTGGGAATAAGCAACCGCTGCTCTGAATTCGTGCCGAGCGGATATGCCGCAGAATAGGGGCCTGATTGGTTCATATCGGTGTAATCGCCAACACTGCTTCCGAAGAAATCTACCTGGGTAGCAACGCCAGTACCGGGGGTTATATCAATGGCCAAATCATCGGCAAAACCAGATGGTATTGAAAACGCAAACCAATCTGGATCAGCCGTAGTATTGCCGTGGGGCGTATTACGAGCACGGTAGGTGGGAATGACAGTATAAGGATTCTCAAAATCAAGTATCCAGGCGAAATAGGGATAATCGCCCTCATCCATACCTCGAATCAACTTATTCATATCGTCGTTGGCACCAAGGTGAGTGGCATTATTAAGCAGCGTATCTGTCAATCGACCACTGAGGCCATCTGACGGATAAGGAACATTGCCATTGAAGAGCCACTGCCGATCCCAAGCCACTACCCCATCGCCATCAAAAGCCGGAATATCACTCGTCATCCAGGTATAGTGAATATTGGTAGGCAAAGGCATATTAGGGTTATCGTAGGTTCCATTCCAAGGATCACCCGTGCCTTGGTCTTCGCCGCTGATATTGACACCTACAATATCATTATCGGACTCATCTCCATCACAATTTACATCTTCGTTCCACCAGCCCCAGCCAGCATCTTCGTCACCACCAAACAAATAGGCACCGGAGCAGTCGCTGCCGCCAAAGAGACCACAGGACCAGGAATAACGTAAATCGCGTACTGCTTCGGAAAACAAATCCGGCAAGCCATCTCGCTGTGGTGAATTATCATCGTCACGGACACCGCTTATATTCCCCAATGTATTGCTGCCTCGGTGCGGCGTGACGGTGGTAAGAACGCTCGCCACCTTGTGCCCCGAACCTGAGCCCGGCGTTACCCACCAGGGGTGACCGCCGCTACCTGTACGTTGGAGGTACTCGCGGATGGCCAGCCCCCCCATTGAGTGTCCGGCCAGTATAACTTTACTTTTGTCAGGATTGGCCGCTAGCACTTTGTCTATCATTACGCCCAATGCGTAACCCTGTTTAAAAATAGCCGATTCGTTACTATCAGACTCCGTAAATGAAATCGCAGAACCATCGTTACGATTAATGATAGGGTTATTCACATCTTCGTTCCAGGAGTTATCGAAATTGATGGCGTAGACACAGCCGGGGGCAAGCTCATTGTTTTCGTTATTAAAGGTAACCAACACATCGTCGTCATTGGTGCCTTTGGTTCCATCATTTCCCCAAATATAAGTATTCGTCTGCGCGTTGAGCATGGCGTGAAAAACGTGATCATCCGTAAGCTCACCGTAAATATTCTCAAAGGAGTTATTGCTGTAAGCGTCACCCCAAGAGCTTTGATCGCCCGTCCAGCCGTGCAGAAAGATGATAGGATAAGGGCAGTCTCCGCCTTGTGCGAAGAGTAAATAGGGCGACAAAAACACTAGAAATAAGCTAAGAGACAAGCCTTTCCAAGGCTTGAGGATTGTTGTAAAGGGCATAGTCATAACGTTGAGATACTGTCAAATATAGATAGTCTTTTCCAGTTATTCTTACTTAACCATTTTTCTAATCCCTAACTTTGCCATATGAAGAAGACAACTGTACTGTTATTCCTACTGATGAGTATGATTGGAGGGCCACTGACCAGTCAAGTACTAGAAAATCAAGTAAGTATCCTGGAGCAGGAAATTGCTCAGCTGGATGCTCAGAAAGCAACTTTATTGAGTCAGGTAGAAGAGGTAAAACTGCAAATGATTCGCCGCGACCTCAAGGCGGTAGGCTTGCCTTCTGCGGAATTCATCGAGCACAGTGCCTTGTTTTTGGAATACTCCGAGCAGCACGAACAAGCCAGATGGGTAGCGCATATCATTATCCCTGATGTTATTGACGGCAATGTGTTTCGGACTAATGATTTTCGGGAAGACCCACTGATCACAAGCGGATCAGCTACCGAAGTCGACTATTTCCTCAAATACTTACAGCCTGACAGCACTTACAAATATGATGGTTTTGGCTACGACCGCGGCCACCTGGCACCATCTGCCGATTTTCGTTGGTCGCAAAAGGCCTTATCGGAATCTTACTTTTACAGCAACATGTCGCCTCAGTTACCTGATTTCAATAGAGAAGGATGGGCAGAATTGGAAGGGCTACTACGCCGTTACATTGTCGATCATCCGGAGACACAACTTTACGTAGTCACGGGGCCGCTACTGCATGACAACCTTCCGGTGATTGAACGCAGCGTCAATAAGGTCTCCATTCCGCGGGAATACTTCAAAGTGGTGCTGGACCTGAAGACGGGTGACGCTATTGGTTTCTTGATGCCCAATGCGACCATCACCAAGCCTGTTTCGGAATACGCAAAATCCATCGATGATATCGAAGCGCTTACGGGCTTGGATTTCTTTTCGCTCATTGAGCAAGAGGAAACCATCGAGAGCCATGTCCACTTGGAGCACTGGTTTTCGGATCTTCCCCAAGGTGATGTTGACCCCATCTACCCTCCTAGCCTGCCGCGTGGTCATTTCAATACCGAGCAGGCAAAGCAGTACATGGGCGAAAACAAGACCATTACGGTGGTAGGCAAAGTGGTAGGCAGCCGCTACAGTCGTTCTGGCAACCTGTGGTTTAACCTCGACAAACAGTTTCCAAATCAGATTTTTTCGGTCTTCATCCGCAAAGACGATCTCGTTAATTTTGAAGGCGACCCCAAGGAGTTCTTTGACGGGCAGGTGATCAGCGTCACTGGCGTCATCCAGGATTTCAGTGGTGTGCCAACGGTGAATGTGGAGCGGAGTGGGCGGATTTTGATTTTTGAGGAATAAGAGGAGCGTGCGGGGTGCGGGGTGCGGGG
>NZ_JBOEFX010000099.1:9246-13915 GCF_050633125.1 Lewinella sp. | reverse complement strand
TGCGAGGTGCGATTTTGGGTGCGGGGTGCGGAAGGTCACGTCTTAATACGCTCGCCATTTTCGGCTCTGAGTCTTGTTCCGCAGTGAACGTACCAATGAAGGTGTTTGCTGGATTGATAGTTTCCTACGTTTGATGAGATTCGGCATCCTCCGTATTTCTCTTCAAACAGTTTAGTGACCAACTTGATGGCTTCGAAAAAGTCAAAGTTCAGTTTTGCTGTATTTGGATAGCTGGAAAGAGAATCAATGTGTGCTTTAGAAATAATTACAACGTGCTTTTCCCAGAACGGATCAGTGTGATAAAAAGCCATAACCTCATCTGTTTCAAAAATGATGTCTACCTTGACTTTGCCAGGGATTACCTGTTCACAATAAAAGTCATTCATATTTTTCGAACTTCGCATAATATAATGTTAGCAGAGCGAAAGCAAAAAATGGAGCCGAAAAAATAATATTGAGGAAGCCTAAGTCAAAGTAAGATATCAAAACACTAAATAAAAAACCAAAAGGCAGTATACCAACTAACCAAAAAACCTGAATCTTAACAAAGTCGCATTTTAGTGATTCCCGGCAACCTTGACAAGCCCATTTAGATAAGCCGCCGTAGGACATTATATATTGCCTCACGAATTGCCCAAATGGAAATTGATGACCGCATTCAGGACAAGTACGAGGGCCCGTATATTTTTCAACTTCATCAAGTATATCGTTGCTCATTGATGTTTTTTTGATACTAGCAAATATAGTAGCAGTCACTGATAGAACGAAGTGGATGCTAGATATTGACCTACGATTTGCCTAATTATATACGCCCTCTGCAGAGCAAAACATTCAGCACTGATTGTCAATGCATTAAAAGACAGCATCTCTCTAAAACACCACCATTTTCCCGAAATAATACCCCCCACGCCCTGAAGCCCTTACCAGGTAAGTCCCTGCAATCAATTGTGATACATCCAATCGCCAAGCGCCTTGCGTCTTCTTATATGCAGGAACATTTACTTGCTGTCCAGCAAGGTTAAACACCTGAAATACGAGTGATACACTCCCCGTTGCAGGGATCGTCACATTGACCTCCCCCCGGGCCGGGTTAGGAAAAATCTTCAAAGCATTGACCGCCGCCGGCCCGGTGGCATTCGTTGCCCCCACCAGCACCGACTCCGTGTACTGACAACCGGCAGCATCCGTAATTTGCAACTCATAAGTGCCCGCTGGCAAATCAGAGAGCACAGCCCCAATCGCTCCGTTACTCCAGCTGTAAACGAAAGGGGGCGTGCCTCCGCTCACCGCCACAACAACCGAAAAAAGGCCATCATTTTGCATCATAACGTCGGTGGTAAACCCAAGCGGCGCCGGTTCATTGACCATAAAGGCACGGAAAACATTACAATCGGCGCCTGCGGAGATATTGACCTCATAAACGCCCATTGACAAGTTGCCAAGGGAGGCAGTTGTAGCACCATTTGTCCAATCATAGACATAGGGTTGCTCGCCGCCAGTGAGTTGCAAACTGATCGCTCCATCATTGGCACCAAAACAGGAAATATCCGTTACCACAGCATCCACAACTAAAGGTGGACGGTATTCAACAAGAACTTCTTCCTCGGTAACGCAGCCGTTGGGATCTGTAAAAGTCAGGGCGTAGTTGCCTGCATTGAGGTTAAATAATTGGGAAGCAGTAGACCCTGTACTCCAACTGTACATATAGTCCTCCACATCACCAGGCGGATTGGAGCGAATCCGTACGTTGTCGTCGCCACAGCCATAAATAATGGAAAGTTCAGGGTCAGTAGCATCGGGTATGGTGAGGGTTTCCGTAGCAGTTTCTTCGCAGCCGCTGGGGTGCGTAATGGTCACCGAATAGGTTGCTGCCGGCAAACCTTCAATACTCGCTGTGGTGGCATTGTTGTAATCCCATTGGTAAGCAATATTTTCCAAACCTATGGTGACAATACTGATCGTACCGTCGTTGTTATTGGCACACGAAGGCTGGATAACCATTGTTTCAACCAGTAAGTTTGGAGCTTCAATAGCGATATTTTCCAAAGAGGCCGTACAGCCATTATCATCCGTAACGAGCAACGAATATTCACCGAAAGGTAAATTGTCCAGGTCTTCGGTTTCTTCTTCATTGGACCACTGAAAAATATAACCAGGTGTACCGCCACTTACGCTGAGGTCAATCGATCCGTCGGCAGCGCCAAGGCAGCTCGCGTTGGTCACCGTCGTTTCCGTTAATAATTCTGTAGGTTCAACAATCGTAAAATTAGCCATTAGCGTATCCAGGTCGCTATCAAACACCAGTAGCTCGTAATTGCCTGGCGTAAGGTCTTCAATCATGCTTGTGCCTTCTGTATTGTTCCAAAAGTAGCGATATGGAGCAAGGCCTCCTGTAAGCTGAATGGCAGCAGCTCCGTTATTGGCACCAAAACAAGTCACCTGATCAACCGTAAGACTTTCAATTGCCAAGCCGGGCCGCAAAGTGATGAAACCATCATCAAGCATGGGTGCAAACTCGTTGAAGTTGCCATTATCTAATTGCACCACTTGTGGCACCGTTGGTACGAAATTAAACACCACATGATTCGTATCAGCGGGCGTATCCCCCGCTGAGAAGTACATGGTGAAAGGTGCGGCTCCGTCAGCCAGCGTCACACCTTCCAACGAAGCATCAAACCAAATAAAACGTAGCGTTCCAGCAAGGCTATCCACATTGAACGAAAAGGGTGCCAAACCTGGCAATTGATAAGCACCAACACTATCAAGCACCAAAGCCTCCGAGCTCCAACTAAGGGTTAATTGCAATCCGACAATAGCCGTAAAGTCAGTGACCATAAGTGGATAGGCTACATTGGTATTCCCCAATTCAGCTTCTGGCAACAAAAGTGCCGGCAATGTCTGGGCTTGCAAGCTGCTCAGTGTTCCCAACAAGCATAAACCCCAAATGATAAATAACTTTCTCATGATGATGGCTTAGCGATTGTGAATTAGTTTACCTGTATGAGTACTGGTCGGCGTTTGCAATTGGAAGAAATACAAGCCAGCGCCGGGTAATCTCTCCGACGGAACTTCCCAAGACTGTACTCCTGGGAGTACCTCTCGGCTTGATTGCCAAATGAGTGCTCCTCCGGGGCTTAGAATCTTTAAAGTTGCTGATTCCTTTCGCGTGCTGGTAAGCGTGAGCGTACACTTTTCCCGGAAGGGTAAAGGATAGCAAGTACTTACTTGAAGTGGTTCAAAAACAACCTCGGCAGGCAGGAATATTAAATCATTGACAACTGCCTCTCGTCCGTGGACATTAGCGATTCGGTTACCCTTGGTGGCCAACTCCAAGGTTTTGCTTAGCTGCCCTTGGCGAAGCGCTTTCACCCTGAGCTGTAGCTGTGACTCCGAAGTAGCTTGGCGGGCTTTTGCTAGATCATCGTCGTACCAAATCACTCGTAGTAAATGCTTATCGCGATGGTACTGATCCGTAGACAAAGGCCCCCCATCCGGGCCAATGACCTCCAGTAGCTCGAATTCTTCCGCGGGAAGGTGGAAGGCGAACTGCCAGCCAGCGGGTGTTTGTCCATCAGCGAAAGACAGCGGAATGTTCAATATTTCGCCAGCAGCGTATTCCTGATCCGTAGTTTGCAAAGCAACNNGGCGAACCGCCCTGAATAGCAAGGATCACATCTTCATTGACATCCCCTACTTTGATGCCTACAAAATCGCCATCCGTTATATCCGTTGTCAAATTGGTAAAGCGCAGTGCTTCAGGAAAATCCTCCTCCAATGGTGCCAATGGATTGAGGAAATCATAATCGGAAGGCACAAATCGCCACGATTCGTTGTTTGGAAATGTATCCAAAAACCCAATCACCAATCGTTGCAAAGTGATCAGGTCCAGCACCGTTACAATATCATCACCCGTTGCATCTGCCGCAATAATCTTGTAAGGGGAATTCAAATCCTGAAAACCGATAATGTGTGCTCGAATAAGGACTATATCCCCCACCGTAACACCAGCTGAATGCTCAATATCACGATGAGGTTCAATCACGTAATCCTGGTCGGCAGGCAATTCAGTGAACGTATAGACTCCATCCGTAGCAGTGGTAAACACCTGTCCATCAGGATTACCTACTTCTGCATTACTTACCGGCAAATTGTACTCCGTCAAAAGGGTACCGCTGATATTTACCGTAGCGCGCACACAGAAGGTACCACTCATGGTAGCTGGTACAAAACTATTGTCCAGTCCTTCTACCGCAGAGATCGCCGTAGGGATATTGCTAAAGCTAAAAACGCTACAATCGCCGGGCTCACCATTCAGGCGCACCTTGACCCAAAAGATGATCGTATCATCTGACAAATCGAGCGGTGGTGCTCCAAGTGCAATGTTCCAGATCACCCGAAAGATGCCATTGGCTGGATTAACGCTGACACCTGTTAGCGCTGGGCTGGGTACAAATTCCACGAAAGTGCCCTGATCAGGCTCAGGAATGACCATCGTAAACTGGAAGCCACTGATATTATTAAAGTTCTCTACCGTCACCGGAATCATCACCGTATCGCCTTCTCCGCCAGCAGCATCACCGCCTATAAAGGTGAGTAGGTCTGTAGGTAGCGTTCCTATGATATCGTCACAGTTCTCGTCCACATTGTTGCCAGGAATCTCCTCTGCTCC
>NZ_JBOEFX010000099.1:0-9214 GCF_050633125.1 Lewinella sp. | reverse complement strand
GTGGTACAGTCATCGCTCGTTATCGTCGTAGATAAATCAGTAAATGGCAAATTGTCATCATTACCATCAACGACAGCAGCTTGCGTATTGGGTGAAGACTGAATATTGACCGCCGTCGTGGTATTGGTCAGCTTTTCAAAACAAATGGTAAAGAGGTTTTCCTGAGGATCGAGAGCCTCAGCTACACCCGCTGCCATCCAATTTACTGCTACCTCACCTCCCGCTGGCGTCGTGAAACTCGCATTGGAAAAACCAGGGAGGTTAGGCGTAACATTTATTATTCCATTTAGGCTTAAAGCCGAAGGATCAAATAAAACAGGGAAGCTAAAGGCTGAGATATTTGTGAAACTACTCGCTGTCACATCCAGGCAGAAGGTTTCTCCCTCACAAGCATTGGCCGCTGATATCGCCAGACCAAAGGTTCCCGGTTCGGGGACAATGATCGTGACAGTGCCGTCTTGCTGAAGGAATGCAACCTGTTCCTCATCAGCATCAATAAGTTCTATAGGCGTTGGTGTTCCTGAGAAAACCACTTGGGTCGTTGTCGTTCCTGTAGCTGTAAAACACAATTCTACCACCGTCGAATTATCGGCCATGCTTGCACCAGTGAGCAGCGGGTCTGTCCAGGTAAACGTGAGGTTACCCGGCGAAGGGTTGCCTACATTCCCTGCCCCAAACCCGACAAGCTGCGTCGTAAAGTTTTGCGCCCCCGTATAGCTTAGTATACTCGCATCGTAATTGACACTAAATTGCATACCTAGCAGGTTGTTAAAATCAGTAACCGTTATCGGAAGACAGAAATTTTCGCCTTGATTGACTTCTTCATCTCCGAGAATAAAGGTCGTTTGGCCACCACCAGTATTAGGGTCTATAATCGTTACCTGACCGTTTGCAGCATTAAAATCTAAACTTGTTCCTCCTGCTCCTGAAATTTCGGCAGCTAGCGGCAGGTCTTCACGAAATGCAAATGCGGTAGTACCTTCCGCAACAGCAAGAAAGGTAACGCTAAACAAACCTGCATCATCAAGGCTGACACCATCACCTGTTGGATCGAACCAGCTAAAGGAGAGTTGCCCTGCCGGACCACCGGTAAGTGGGGTAATAAAATTAGAGGAACTCAGCCCCGGCAAATCATTGATAATAGATATGGACTGAAAAGTCATCAAGTCACTATCCCAAGTCATTGGAAACTGAATACTTGTCACATCTACCAAATCATTTACAGCCACCGTCAAGATAAGTGTATTACCAATATCTCTAGTTATCGTTGTGGGCGCTACATAAAACATTGGTGAGATAACCGGGTCGCAGTCGAGTATAACACTGTTCTCTGCTGTGCAACCTTCCGCATCCATTACCGTCACAGAATAAATCCCCGCTGCTAAACCAGATAGCGTGGAAAAATCTTGAAAACCATTACCAAAATCATAGCTATATGGCGGTGTGCCACCATCTGGTATGGCAGAGACAGATCCATTATTAAGGCCACAATCAGGATCGGTGCCGACCACCACTACGTTTAGATCACAAGTAGTACTACATTCTTCGATGGTGAAGGTGATACTCGTTACAAATTGACCATTAATCAACAATTCAATCGTATAAATCCCTGAAGCTAGCGGTGTATCCACAGCTGTTCCAGACCAATCGGAGCCGGGGCTCGTACATGGTGGGAAATTTATAAAGGTTTGTACATTAGCCGTAAATACATTCCCCTGCCGAGAATAGTTTATTCCTGAAAAACCGGTACATGAACTTGCAAACGTACCACTGACTTGGTAAACAAAATCTGAACAATCATCAAGATCACTAATAATCGTGATTTCTCCACTGAGGCAATCAGGGTATCCTTCCGAAAATAGTACTGCGTAAGATTCTACTACACATCCCTTATCGTCGGTTACACTCAGATTATAGACCCCTTCGGTGAGATTGGTAAACAAGCCTGTGCTGTTGACCTGCTCTCCCAATTGATAAACAAATGGTGGCGCTCCGCTTTGAATAGAAATGGAAACCTGGCCGTTATCGCCTCCGCAATCCGGCAAGGTCGTACTGACGGAAATCGCCAGATCGCAGTAACAATCGGGCAGATCGTCACCGCAAGACCAGATGAGTTCGGTATTTGTAAAGCCATCCAGAATTGCTCCTTGTGGCGGAAAGAAATCACAGGTAAACCCAAGTACTGCACCTGAACATTGATCCACAGCCACACCATCAAGGTTGTAGGCGGTCTCCGTATAACTGTTATTGAACGGGTAAGAACAGTAATCGTAGACCACGACAAAGACTTCGCCCTGATAGCTCCCAAGCGAAATGGTTTGTCCACATTCTCCACCTGCTTCATCGGAACCACAAACACCAAAATCATCGACGATATCCCTCAACCAAGGCAGGCAGAGGACATTATCAACAGGAGGGAAACACGCGCCGCTGGTGTAGTCAAAAATGCCAGCACATTCGGCGTAGCAACCATTGGAATAAGTATTTCCATCACTGCCGCAAACCGGGTCGTAAAGTGCTGGACAAATACATAATTCTTCGCAAATACCGGGCGTCCAGTTTACACCAGCACATTCAGCATAACAAGCATTTTGGTAGGTGAGACCATCACTACCACAAACAGGGTCATAAATAGCGGGACAGTCGCAAACTTGTTCACAAACTCCTGGCGTCCAATCCACATTGGCGCATTCCGCAACGCAACTGTTGTAATAAGTAATGCCATCGCTACCGCAAACAGGATCATAGAGCGCCGGACAATTACATTCATCGGTGCAAGCGCCATCTGATGCTACTTCTACACCTGCACATGCAGCGTAACAAGCATTGGAATAAGTAATACCATCCACGCCACAAACCGGATCATAGAGCGCCTCACAGATGCAAGGTTCACTACAAACGCCTGACGTATATTCCGTAATCCCTGCACATTCGGCGTAACAACTATTAGAGTAGGTGTTGCCATCACTGCCACAAACGGGGTCGTAGATCGCTTCGCAAACACATGGGCTGTCACACGGCCCGGGCTCCCAGTCTACGCCAGCACATTCGGCCACGCAAGCATTAGAGTACGTAATCCCGTCACTACCACAAACAGGGTCATAAACGTGAGGACAAACACAAAGTGCTTCACATTCCCCAGGCACCCAATCTACACCAGCGCATTCTGCTGCACAGGCGTTAGGGTAAGTAAAGCCATCACTCCCGCAAACGGGATCATAATTGAGTGGGCAGATACAATCGGCGAAACACTCACCTGGTTCGTACTCCGTAATACCGGCACATTCAGCGCTGCAGGCATTAGGATAAGTGATACCGTCAGAACCACAAACGGGGTTATAATCCGCCGGACAAATACACGGCCCATCATCGCAAGGCCCAAAGGTATAGCCAACACCGGCACACATTGCCTCACAAGGATTAGCATATTCATTACCATCAGCACCACAAACGGGGTTATCATCCGGCGGGCAGGCCTCAACCGTGATCTGGGTACTTATGCTGGCAGTACAGCCGTTGGCATCCGTCACCGTTACCGAATAAAAACCAGCGGCTAGGCCACTAGGGTCTTGAATATTCCCCAGGTTCGGCTGCCAATTATAGGAATAAGTAGGCGTACCCCCGCTAACCTGCAAATCTATGAAGCCCGTATTCTCACTACACAAGGTCGAAAATGGCGTTATTGACAGCGACAAATCATTTCCTCCATCGATCAAAACAACCGTTGTCGTTTCTTCACAGTCAACAGCATCGCGAACGGTTACGAAATACGTGCCAGCAGGCAAATTTCCAAAGAAATTATTAGACGCAAAGGCTCCGCCAATACTGTATTCATAAGACGGCGTCCCTCCGCTGGCATTAATCAAAATGCTACCATTATTGCTTCCGCAAGAAGGATCATTGCTATTGATAGAGATATTCAAATCACACCCCACACAAGGAGGAATCGGATCATCGCAAGACCAGATGAGGACTTGATCTTGGAGCGCATTGACAATAGCGCCCATCGCAGGACCACTACTACAATCAACAGACCCATTGTTGAGGTTTTCAATACAGGCATCTACAATCACACCATCACAATCATATACAACATCAATATCTACAAATGGAAATCCAGCAATGGTAACAAACTGATTAGCATAGATGTAATCTTGTCCATTAGCAGTAGCCGTATAAACATCATAAGTTACCTCTTGATTTGGATCAGTGCTATCACAAGCATCCTGGAATTGATTCAAAACATCCGGCAACCACTCCAAGCAAAAAGGATCGTTGATATTACAAAAAGCAGAAGGCGCACAATCCTCCCCTGTCAAGCAATTCGCACTGTTGTAGTTATTGAGTATAACACTTCGTACCTGAGGGTGAAAACCCAGGCTAAAGTTTACACCAATGCCCGTCATACGCTGACAGTAGCTCATAAGCGTTCCTCCATTGGTGGGCAGGATCGGGCTACTGCTATTATAGCAATCAGGAAAGGTGTAATCTGGGTTCGGGTTTTGCTCGAAGTAAACGCTGGCGCAATCATCGATTTGGGTGTCGTTACCATTCCAAACACAGGAATGGGTGTGTTCTGCACCGAGGTTATGGGCCAACTCGTGGGCCATAACGTGTAGGTTGTTCGAATAATTAGGAAAAGGAGCTGGATTGGGCTCCAAGCGAGTGCCCATGCTGTAAGGGCCATTAGCCCAGGTGCCATCAGTAGAATAAGTTCGGCAAACGACATCGTCACCAAAAATTGCTAAGCCATAATACAACGGATGAATGGTACGAGTCGTCAGCAATTGGGCCAAGCGACCATTATAATTATCCTGCCGAACGTCGGCGAAATTGGAAAGAAACTGAAAAAAACCCGTTAGCGTATTCGGTGTATCCGTGTAGGGGTCAGGTGAATTCCAGACTAAGATTTCGGAAATATTCAATGGAATCCCCGCCTGCTCAAAGAGGATTTGCATCTCATTGAATGTGCCGGTCACAAACTGTTCGGTAGCACTTACGCTACTGCCATTATCTTGGTAAGTTTTAAAATCACACTCAAAGAAAACATCCAGACAATCGCCAAAAAAGGAGGCCTCACTCTCCGGAATTACGGGAGGAGGAGGAATACTACTTCCACTCCCCTCTTCTTCTTGCACCGCACACACACCATCCAGGGGGCGCAGCCAATTTTCCTCATGGTAAAAAGCATATCGCGTGCCGCCATCTAGTCGGGTAACTCGATGATTTCCGTTTTCATCTGCAAACAATACGCGTACTTCATTAGGAAAGAAACTAAGGGCACAACGCGAGTTCGGACGTCCTTTCACATTTCCTTGGTAAAATGCCTGTTGCTCATTTTCCGGGTAGGTTTCCCCACTGCTCGTGCTCAACTGATAGTTATTGGCAAATAAATCCACCCGGTTCAAATCCAGCTGTAATACTGTCCTTCCATTAGGGATTTCTACCACAAGTGTAGCATGTCGCTCAGCGATAATTTGATCAAGTACCTCCTGTTTTACCTCAAGATATTGCACCTCACTTACAAAACCAGTATGCTGGTTAGGTGAATCCAAAGTTTCAAACGGTTGAAAAGCAAAACCATCATCTCCTATTTCAGGTGTAGCCGCCAAAAAATCCTGCTGGCCAATAGCTACAGCGAAAAACAGAAAGGTTAAAGCGAAGCTACCGAAGAGGCGCCCAATGATACGTAAGGGTTTCATAGTAAGGGTTTAGTACAGCTAAAGTTTCTTTAAATGGAAAAATACTAAAGTTCAGAGGAAGGAAGGAAAATAAGAAGGGCTTTCTACTGAAAATCAGCTTCTTCTAGCTTTCTCTACATTCCTAATATTCACCCAAGAGTTTCTTGATCGATCAGGGGCCATGCCATCTCCCGTCCCGACTTTTCTAGTCGAGACGGGATCGGCACCGGGCTGTCCACTAGCGTTACCATCCCATTGTCCTTGCGCCATCCTGGCCCCGAGCTTCGGCCTATCGGCCTGCGCACTAGCATGGCTTACGCTACCACTGTCGGTTAGAGTGCTTCATTTTTAAAAAAGCACTTATATGTTCTTTTATGAACTTATATGGTTCAAAATACCCTGTTCGGCGTTCGTTGCACCTACGCCACCATCACCCGAAAAAAGCCAGCTCTTTGCCACTTCGCATACCAAACCGGCCAAATCTCCGCTAGCCCCTTGGCATCATAATCATACTTTTCGGAGAGCTGCCGAAGAGCTTCAGACACGCCCTGACCAGCCTCCAACATTTGCAATAGAAGGTATTGTTCCTGATGCAAATCAAAGAAAGCTAGTTTGTAATCACGACGCAAAATGGCACAGTAGCTAGGTTGGGCTTCAGGAAGGTCGGGTTGTTCTCCTTTGGCCACCGCCTGATAAAACCAACGCACCGGAAACTTGGTCGCCAATAGGCGGATGCCCGGAACGAGGGCCAATTGGGTTGACGGCGTAGTCATGGTCGCGATTGGCCCTTCATGGTCAACATCAGCATTAAAAAGGTGATTGATCAGCCATTCAAAGCGGGCAAGCTCTATCATAAAGTAAGGCCAGTCTTCTTTGATGGGTTCGTCGCGGTCAGGGCGACTTTCCTCCAGGTAGGTCATAAAACGGTCTCCGAGGTTAGCGAGACTATAGCTTTCCGATGGGTACTTCCGTAAGTATTCATCGGCGAAAGCCTGAAATAAATCAGGACTTAAAGCATATTCCAAGGCCGTAAACTGTTTTGCCAGACAGTCGCGTAAGCGGGCGGTATATCCATGCTGATAGATCGCTAAATGTTGCCTTGCCGGTAACCGGCTCGAAGGCTTAAAAACTTCCTCAATCGAAACACTCCTCCCCTCGCCTATTTTGGCGGCTCCATAACCAGGCTGAAGCAGCATCTGCAACATCCATTTTTGAAAATCAGCTAAAGAAAGTTTTGGTTTTTCCACCGTCTAAACTTCTTTTATGAGGTTGGTCATGAGGAAATCTACGGGATTGGATACTTCTGCGGCATTACCAGGTGCCTCTTCCTCCATTTTCGGCTTAGGAAAAGAAGACGACATAAAGTCTTTGGCCTTCATCAATTCAGCATAATAATCGTCGAAGGGCGGAATGTTCCCATCCCACTCCAGCAAGGTCGAAACACCTCCGGTTTTCTGCCATGCAAGTTGAAAGAGTTGCCAGACGTTATTGGTCACCTCCCGGTCGTGGGTATCAATGATGTAATTCCCACAGTGCTGATGTCCAGCCAGGTGCATCTGTACAATGCGCTCATGTGGCAGCTGTTCGATATAGTGAACGGGATCAAAGTCATTGTTAAAGGCAGAAACATAGACATTATTTACATCCAACAGTAAACCGCAGTTGGTTTCCTCTGCCATTGCTTTCAGAAACGCCCATTCCGATATCGTAGAATGCTGAAAGCTCGCGTAAGTGCTGGGGTTTTCCAACACCAGCGGCCGCTCTAGGTAATCCTGCACTATTCGAACGCGTTCGCATACATGTGCCAAAGACTCTTCATTGAGCGGCAACGGCAACAAATCATGAGAATTGATCGACAATACGCCCGTCCAGCAAAGATGATCACTCACCCAAGCAGGTTTCACCTCATCGGCAAGGGTCTTCAAGCTTTTCAGGTAATCAAAATCCAACGGATCGGTACTTCCTATCGACATCGACACCCCATGCATCACTACCGGATAGCGTTCGACAATCTGCTTCAACAGATACCGAGGCCGACCATAAGCATCCATAAAATTCTCGGAGATCACCTCAAACCAATCCACCTCTGGCGCGTGTTCCAGAATATGGTTAAAATGCTTACTTCGCAGACCGAGGCCCAAGCCGAGGTCTGGTAGATCGAGGAGGTTAATACTCATAATCAAGAGTGTACATAAAAGCGTATCTCGCGCAGAGCCGCAAAGACGCAGAGGTTTTTTCTTTTTGCTCACCTTCGATGAATCATTCCTGTGATTCTCTGAATTGTCAACAGGCTGCCCATTATCCCTTCTTGACACAGGCCTCATCCGAATAATGGGCCTTGCTACTCTTTTTCATAAAAGCTTCTCTGTTAGCTTTCTTCTCGGCATCTCTCACCTTTGGATCAAAAGCGAAGGAACAATAATGAGAACCACTCTGGCCGCAAGATTCGTAGTGGTATTGCCCAATCTTTTCGGCAAATTCAGCGGTGGGGCCGTAAGCTTGCTTAGGTGGAGGCGAGCCGTATTTTTTCCCAGCTTTACTCATTCGCTCCTCAAAGCGTTTTCGTGCCAATTGCCAAACACTCAGCCCTTGGTTGGGGCCATCAACAAAATAGCGGGTAGCCAAAATAGGAGAACCGCAACTGCCCTGGTATTTACAATCGTTCTCACCAGGATGGCAAAATTCGGGTGCAGTGCCAAACAAGCCGCATCCGCCCTGTCCACGACAGTCGTTGACGGTATGGCATGCGTGTACAATGGTAGCACATAAACCCATTCCAGCACAGTCGTTTTTCTTGGTAAAGCCTTGGTTTTTGCAAGCGTTCAGCCCCATGCATACGTGCAACTCAGGGCCAACCGAGCTAGGAATATCCGTTATTTGTGCCTGTCTGCGCTTGTTAGGCTCAGGTGCAATGGTGTTTTTTTTATCAGAATGATCCATCTTAGTAATAATTGACGGGTTATCAGAATCGGGTTGAGTTAAGCATGAGCCGTTGGGAAAGGATTACCTTTTATTCCCAGATCTTTATCAATGTCTTTGACATTGTAATTAAGGTCGATATCAGGCAGTGCCATAAAAGCAGCACTGCTTTTGTTTCCTTTGCTGAGCCACTCTTCTACCGTCCATACTTTAGAAAGCTGATCGGCCAGCTCAATGATTTGGGCCTTGGGGCGCATCTTGGGTTTCGCTGCAAAATCATAAAACTCGAACGTCAACGCAGCCGAATACGTTTTGCCTTTTTTCTGGTAAAGGATATTCGAAATATTACCACCAAAATGACTCAACAACCAAATCATGGCTTTGTGTACGCCGTACATAAAAATCTGAAACTGCGTCTTGGTGCTTTTCGTCCGATAGCAAGTTTCGATCATCAGCAGGATATAGGTAAAAATGGCATTACCCAACTCCGATTCTAGCTTTAAAGCAGCAACCGCATTATCGCCCTTCTTGGGGTCCTTAATACTGGGTTTCGCATTAGGACTGTCGTAATCCGCCTGCTTGGGGTCAAGGTCTTGATTATGCACAAAAAGCGA
>NZ_JBOEFX010000098.1:0-913 GCF_050633125.1 Lewinella sp. | reverse complement strand
ACCACCGAGAACTACACGTACTCTATCGTCGGCGGCGTCAGATGTGTATAAGATGCTGCGTCTGTACAACCTTGGTCGTCCGTAACCGTAACCGTGTACGTGCCAGCTGTGAGACCCGTGAGGTCTTCACTTGTGGCACCCGTGTTCCATAGGTAAGTGTATGGTGCAGTACCACCAGTAACTACCAAATCAATCGTGCCAGTTGCTGCGCCATTACAATCTGCATCTGTAAGAACTGTTGCGTCAACATCAATTTCTAAAGTCGTCGGTTCTTCAATGGTGAACGTTGCTTCGTCCGTACAACCTTGATCGTCGGTAACCGTGACTGTATACGTGCCAGCAGTAAGGCCACTTAAGTCTTCGCTCGTAGCACCCGTGTTCCATAAATAAGTGTATGGTGCAGTACCCCCAGTAACTACCAAATCGATAGTTCCAGTTGCTGCACCGTTACAATCAGCATCCGTCAACACCGTAGCGTCAACGTCAATCTCTAAAGTCGTTGGTTCCTCAATTGTGAACGTTGCTTCATCGGTACAGCTCTGATCGTCGGTAACAGTAACCGTGTACGTGCCTGCTGTCAAACCGGTCAAGTCTTCGCTCGTAGCGCCGGTATTCCACAAGTAAGTGTATGGTGCGGTGCCGCCAGAAACTACCAAGTCGATCATACCAGTTGCTGCGCCATTACAATCAGCATCGATCAGAACCGTAGTGTCAACATCAATTTCTAAGGTCNNGTCGTTGGTTCATCAATTGTGAACGTTGCTTCATCTGTACAGCCCTGATCGTCGGTAACGGTGACCGTGTACGTGCCAGCCGTCAAGCCGGTCAGATCTTCGCTCGTTGCACCCGTATTCCACAGGTAAGTGTATGGTGCAGTACCACCAGAAACGACCAGATCAATTGTGCCTGTTGC
>NZ_JBOEFX010000097.1:0-24286 GCF_050633125.1 Lewinella sp. | reverse complement strand
CAACGTTCACAATTGACGAACCAACGACTTTAGAAATTGACGTTGACGCTACAGTTCTGACGGATGCAGATTGTAACGGATCAGCAACTGGTACAATTGATTTGGTAGTTACAGGTGGCACAGCACCATACACTTACCTGTGGAATACGGGTGCAACAAGTGAAGACCTCACTGGCTTGACCGCAGGTACGTACACGGTCACTGTTACGGATGACCAAGGTTGTACCGATGAAGCAACGTTCACGATCAGCCAGCCGGATGCGGTGGCCATCAATGTTGCGGGTACGGTTGTACAAGCTGCTGATTGTAATGGCTTCGCTACAGGTAGCATCTTCTTGGCAGTGACGGGCGGAACGCCTGATTATGCTTACGCATGGTCTGGCCCTGTAACTATTGGAGATACCAATAATGCAACTGGTCTTACCGCTGGTACTTACGCGGTCACGGTTACGGATGCTAATGGTTGTGCAGATGAAGCTTCTTTCGAGGTTACTGAACCTACTCCGCTACTTGTTAGCAATGCAGTTGTTAATAATACGAGTTGTGAAAGCAATGATGGTAGCATAGCACTCACCATAGAAGGTGGCACGCCAAACTATACGGTAAGCTGGGATAACGGCATGACAGGAGCTTCCATCTCCGGTCTTTCGCCGGGTGATTATACGGCTACCATCGAAGATGCGAATGCTTGTACGCTGATTCAAACCTACACCATTGAACGTAACTGTTTCGACTTGGCGCTCATCAAAACGGTGACATCGACTGGCCCATTTGTGCCGGGGGGGATCGTTAATTTCGATATCCAGGTGATCAACCAGGGGAATATCGATGCGACGCAGGTAGAAATCACAGATTACATTCCTGATGAATTCAATTTGGTAGGAACCGACTGGTCAGAGAGTGGTAACCTTGCTACCCAAACTATCGCTTTGCTTCCTGCGGGAACTACCACTACACTCAGTATTAGCTTGGAGGTAGATCCTGCTTACGGAGGTGGAGACTTGATCAACTATGCAGAAATCAGCAGTGCCGACAATGCGCTTGGTTTAGAGGATGCGGATTCTGAGTTTGATCAAACCAATAATGATCCAGGTGGTTTGCCTAACAGCCCGGCAGATGATTATGTACTTGGTGACGGCACCGGCGCGGTAAATAGCGGCAATGCGGCTGGTGATGCGGACGATCACGATCCTGCACAGATTACCGTAACAGCATTGGTTGATTTGAGTCTAACGAAAACGGTCGACAATACTACACCGTTTGTTGGTGATCAAGTTACTTACACCTTAACACTGACCAACGATGGGCCTGCTATTGCTACGAATATAGTGGTAGAAGATGTGTTGCCAACAGGATTAACTTATGTTGATCACAACGGCGGCAACTACAATAGTGCAACTGGCGCCTGGACCATCACTTCGCTGGCTTCAGGAGGTGATGTTACTTTGGAGATTATAGCTTACGTCGAAGCTATTGGTAACTACAATAACTGTGCTCAGGTTCTGGCCCAAGGTCAACAGGATGTAGACTCTGCGCCGGGCAATGCGAACACTCAGCAAGAGGATGATAATGATTGCGCGGTAATTACGCCACAAGCAGTGACAGATTTGTCATTGGAAAAAACAGCTTCCGTTACAATGGCAACGGCAGGTGACCCAGTGACCTTTACCCTTGCGCTTACCAATGAAGGCTTAAGCCGTGCTACTGGAGTTACGATTAGCGAAGTGATTCCTTCGGGCTTCATTTTCAATGGTTCTACTGCGAGCGGTGGTTCTTACGATCCGTCAACTGGATTGTGGACGGTAGGCGACCTGCCTGCTGGCGAAACCTTAATCCTAACCATTGACGTTACCGTTGCCGCAAATGGCGAATATTGTAACGAAGCATTTGTTGCCACAGCGAATGAATTTGATGTAGATTCTACGCCGGGTAATGGGGTCGACACCGATGGCGATGGCCAAACAGAAGACGATCCTGATGATGAGGATGACGGCGATGCGGCCTGTATTGAAGTACCTTGTCAGGTGCTGCTCACACTGGTAGAGCAAACTGGCTGTAATGACAATGGCACACCTACTGACCCTAACGATGACTTTATCAACGTAACGATCTTTATCGACGGTATCAATACTGCTGATAGCTGGACCTTGACAACGAACCGTGGACAAGTATTTACAGGGGCTTATGGCACCAGTATCACCATTCCTTTGTTGATTCTTAATCAAGACGATGAGACCGCCTTTATTACAGTTACGGATAATGGAGATAATGCCTGTACTAACGGATTGACAATCATTATGCCAGAGGAATCTTGTTCGGAAGATTGTCTGATTTTAACAGAAATAAGCACCCTGCCTTATTGTGATGATAATGGCACGCCTAGTGATCCTAGCGATGATTTATACTACTTTGAAGTAACAGTTGCCGGACAGAATATCGGTGGCGACGGTTGGTTTGCAGTAGATGGTCAAGACAACCTTTTTACAGGCAGTTACAATACACCAACAGTGCTGGGGCCTTACTCCAATTTCGGTGGTGGCACCTTTAATGTGTTGTTCCGCGATGTTGAAAAACCAACTTGTGGACAGTTTTTGCTACCGGTCACTTCTCCGGAAGAAACTTGTTCTGATGCTTGTGCGATTTCTATCACGATGTTGGACCCTGGCCCGATTTGTGACCCTAACGGCACGCCTATTGATCCTTCGGATGATGTATACTACGTTTTCGTTCAAATCAATGGCGTAAATAACTCTTTCGCTGGTTGGGAAACAGAAGATGAAGGATGGTCAGAAGGAGAAGGCGATTACGGTGGTACATTCGAGTTTGGCCCTTATCCGGTTAACGAGAACCACACCATTACAGTCTATGACGCATTTGATCCTGAGTGTGAAGTTTCTATTCCACTCATTGCTCCTGGTAGCTGTGAAGAAGGTTGTGAACTTACCATCAATACCTTTGCGCCGATTTGTGATGACAACGGCACGCCGTTTGATCCTACAGATGATACTTACACCTTCGGCGTGAGAATCATTCCTGCTGGGCCTGATGTGTCGAGCACCGGCTGGCGTTTTGTAGACGGTAACGGTAACTTTACTGATGGTGGTGCTTACAATGAAATTATCACCCTCGGGCCGTTCCCGATTCCTACAAGTGGAGCCGATACGACCTTCCAGATTGCGGACAACGGATTTATCAGCTGTAGAGACGAATTCACCATTACACCTCCTGTTTCTTGTAGCTCGTTGAGCTGTGATATGGACGCGCAAGAGATTGCCAAACGTTGTGATAATAATGGTACGCCATTTGATCCAACCGATGATGTTTTCTTCTTTACCCTACAGGTAAATGGAACCACTTCTGCTGGCTGGACAGTAACCACTCCTGATGGTGCAACAAGTGGTGCTTACGGGCAATCGGTCGAGATAGGGCCGTTTGCGGTAGGACAGGATGTTAGCTTCACCGTCTTTGATCAGCAATTCCCTACGGAGTGTAATCAAAGTCTGACGGTCGTGACTACCGCTCCTTGTTCCGAAGAACGTACCTGTATGATTGATATCGAAATCATTCAAGCGTACGATGATTTGGGTACGCCGTTTGACCATGAAGACGATGAATACGATATTACTTTCTTGATCACGAACAATGGGCAAGGTGGCAACTACGAGTTGGTCATCTTTGACGGTCCAACACTCTTCGGCGTTTTTGGAGAACCATTGGTGTTGGAGAATTATACCGCTAATCAAGATGTAAGCTTTACGGTTACCGACCTTGAAGGAGAAGACTGTTCAATAATCGGTCGCTTCTTTGGACAAGCTGTTTTAGGAGACTATACCTGGATTGATGCCGACGAAGATGGAATGCAGGATGCTGATGAAGAACCACTCGGTGGTGTTCAGGTGATCCTTAGCGGCCTTGATTTGGAGACAGGCTTACCTGTCAATCAGGAAATGTTTACCAATGCTGGTGGTCATTACTTATTCACCGACCTTAATCAAGGTCTATATCAAGTAACCTTCGTTTTACCTGATGGTTATAGCTATACCTTGATCAATCAGGGCAATGAAACGATCGACAGCGATGTTGATTCTGCTACGAACGGGATGACAGCCAACCTGCCGCTATCTACAGCAATGGCCAACCTCGATTTGGATGCTGGATTTATTCCTGTATCAAATTGTGAGATCAACGCAGTAGAGTCAACCGTAACTTGTATTGACAATGATTTCTTCCAGGTAGTTATTCAGTTAGAGGGCAATGGCGCTTCTGGCTGGACCGCTACGGATAACGCCCTTGGTGCACCTCAGTCGGGTACTTACGCGACTTCGTTCGAGCAAACCTACAGTACACAGATTGCAGGGCCGATCATTATCACTTTCGTGGATGCTGATGATGAAAACTGTTTGACAATAGTTAGCATCGATGTGCCTACCGATTGTGTTGATCCGCCACCTTGTGCGATTACGATTACCTCACAAGTGTTTGATTGTGATGACCAAGGCACGTCTGAAGCTGCTGATGATACCTTCTCGGCGTTCTTCGCTGCCACAGGGACGAATATTGGCGATTGCTTTACCTATACCCTCAATGGCGAGGTGCTTACAGGTACTTACGGTATACCTGTTTTCCTAAGCGACTTGCTGGTTGCTGATGGAGATGTTGTTATTGAAATTGTAGATTGCAACACACTAACTTGTGGCGCACAACTGATTCTAGAGACCCCCGCACCTTGTTCGGAAGAGCCGTGTGAGATCACTTTAGGAGCATTGAGTACCACCTGCCAAGGGGATAACTTTACCGTAAGTATTCCGGTAACGGCAGTAGCAGGCACGACCTGGGTAGCTATTGATAATGACGGTGTTACTTACAACGGTGCCTACGGCGAAAACTTCGTCGCGCAATACCCCGTTACTCTTGCCAGTTCTGTACTACTCACCTTCTTTGACGATGCTGACCCTAGCTGCGTACAGAATATTACGATAGAAGTACCTGAAGATTGTATCACCGAGCCTTGCATGATTAGTGTAAATACGGAAGTATTACCTTGTGATGATCAGGGCACGCCAAGTGATGCTGATGATACCTATGCGGCCACTTTCGTGGTAACAGGCAACGGTACAGGCGATTGTTTCAACTATGAAGTTGATGGAACAAGCTTTAGTGGCAACTATGGTGAAACAGTAACATTGGAAAATCTTCTGATCCTAGATGGCGACTTTGAAATTCTAATTACCGACTGTACTGACGCTAGCTGTACCACCAGCGCAACGATAACAGCACCTAATAGCTGCTCTGATCCATGTGCGCTTACGGTATCTTCCTTCAACTTCGGTTGTCAGGATGTAGGAACAGCATCTGGCAGTGACGACGTTTTCTCCGGTCTCTTTACGGTGTCGGGCGCCAACGTTGGCAGCTGTTATACATATACCATTAATGGTGAAACGTTTGTGGGTACTTATGGCCAGCCAGTACTTACGGGGCCATTCCTGATTGCGAATGGTGATGTGACGATTGATATCGTTGATTGCAATTCAGCTATTTGTACGACGCAGGTCGTGTTTATTGCTCCGGCACCTTGTTCTATAGAAATTACTTGTGCTGTTGAATGTCCTGAAAATGTAGTTGGCGAAACCCTCGGCTTGGCATGTGGCGATTTGGATCAAATTTTGAATAACCCTGCAAGCCTCAGCCTGACGGGCGAACCTACCATTACTGGTGACGACTGCCTGATCGTTGAAACGACCTTTGTGGATGAAGTGATCAGCGAAGAAGGCTGTAGTAGCGTGACCATCATTCGTACCTTCTCTGTGGATTATGGCCCTGGCGGTCCTTTCACTTGTACACAACTGATTACGATCAATGATTCTACCGCACCGGAAGTGAGTTGTGCGCCTACCAACTTCTTCGACGAAGTATTGGGCCAGGAGTTGATCCTCTTCCCGGTTGATGTATTTGAATGTACAGCGACCATCGAAGTACCTTACCCAACGGTTACAGATGCTTGTGAATCGGGCTGGTCGGTTGTGACAGAACTTACGACCCTCAACGGAACAGTACTGACTACAATTGGTGCCAATGAACTTCGCTTCATTCCTGACCTGGGTATCGGAGATTACTTGTTGCGCTATTACGTAACCGACGACTGTGGTAATGCTGCTGAACCTGTTGATTGCCGGATTCGAGTCACCGACCAGGATCCACCAACGGCTATTTGTGTGAGTGGTATTGATATTTCTGTCGGCGGCTTTGGTTTGGCACGTGTTTACACCGCCTCAATAGACAACGGTAGTTACGATGATTGTGATTTGGATCGGATTGAAATCCGCCGAATATTCACCCGTGACCCTGCCACTTGTGATACGCTGCTGACGCCAATTTACAGCGAATGGGGCGACTACGTCGACTTCAATTGTTGTGATGCTGGCCTTTACGTAACCGTAGAACTGAGAGTGGTAGACCTTGCCGGAAATGAAGATACCTGTTGGACAGAGGTGCTGGTGCGTGACAATACGTTACCATTCTGTACTAACTTGTTCAATGAGACGGTTACTTGTGATGAACTACCTGCTGGGTTTGATCCTTACGATACAGCCGACCTTGCTGCACGCTTTGGTAACCCCGAAGTGGTAGACAATTGTTCAGCAGAAGCTGTCGAATTACCACCAGTAGTAAACCTTAGTGATTGTGGTGCAGGTACGATTGTACGCCGTTTTGTGGCCATCGACCGAGTAGGCAATGAGTCCGCTTCGATCTTTGAGCAATTGATCACCATTGAATACATACTGAATTACAACATCCGTTTCCCTGAAGATGAGATCACCAACTGCTTGCAGGAAATTCCTGGCGCAGAGGCCTTCAATGTAGGCTGTGATTCCATTACCGTTTCTTACGAAGATACCCAGTTGACGATAGAAGGTAACGAGTGTTTCTACATTGCGCGTACCTATACCGTGACCAACTGGTGCGAATGGAACGGCATTGATCCTCCTCAGGTTATCTCTCGCGATGAAGATTGTGATGGTGTGGGTGGAGAAGAAGATGTGTGGGTGATTCGTCGCCCAACGACCGCTTATGTAGATCGCGATGCTTTCTACAATAACACCAGTCCGACCATTGGCGAGCGCGGACAGAGCTGTACCGGCACCCTGAACCCACTGGGCTACTGGCGCGAAACCACCAGTACGGGGCAATGGCAATACACGCAGCGGATCAAGATTTTTGACAATGGGGCACCAGTTGTCGAGTTTACCGCTCCGGAACCGATTTGTACCGAATCTGCAGCTTGTGAAATGATGGTTGACCTACCGTTTACCATCACGGAGCACTGCTTGCCGGATGCAATGACATTCACGATTGGTTTAGACCTCAGTGCGAATGGAACGGTGGATGAAGTTCTTCAACCTGAAGATGTCCTTTACGGAGAAGGCTCGGACTACGGTATTCGCGCGTTGCTGCCATTAGGTGCCCACCAGATGTTGGTAGGCGTTACCGACGGTTGTGGAAATACCACCAATGTTGTTATTCCATTCCAGATTGTTGACTGCTATATTCCTGAACCTAACTGTTTCACAGGCCTCAATGCTATTCTGCAAACGTTGCCTGCCGGAACAGATATCAACGGTGATGGGGAGATGAATGAAGCTGGCTTAGAGCTCTTCGCGAATCAACTGGCAAGCTGTAATATCCTTGAATGTAACCTGCCACTGCGCTTTTCCGTAAACAGGGAAGGGGAGATGCCCAACATGAACCAGGAAAGTATTGGCCTGACCTGTGACGACCGCCCTGGCGTGCGTCTAGAGGTATATGTTTGGGATGGTGCTTACAATCCTTATTTGGTACAACCGGATGGTAGCTTGGGTGGTCCCAACTACAGCATGTGTGTGGTAGAGGTGAATATCCTTGATCCAGAAGGGCATTGCAACGATTGTGTTGATGGCGATATGACCTTGGGTGGAGACATCTATACGATGAACTCGGAAGCCATTGCAGGGGTGGAAGTCAAATTGGAATCTACCATTCTGCTAGAGATGATGACGGAAACGGAAGGTCGCTACCAGTTTGAAGATTTACCGGCCGGAGAAACTTATGTAATCCGTCCTTACAAAAATGATGATACGGCTAATGGTATTAGCACACTTGATATGATTCGTATTCAAAACCATCTACTTGGGGAAGATATGATTACAAATCCGTATCTTTTGATTGCTGCGGATGTAAATAACTCAGGTTCTGTGACAACTTTGGACCTTATCCAATTGCGTCGCTTGATCTTAGGAGATATCAATACTTTCGCTAATAATACCAGTTGGCGCTTCATTCCTGCGGGTTTTGAGTTTCCGAATCCGACGAGTCCTTGGTCTTCGCCATTCCCTGAATGGATTACGGTCGAGGCTTTGGATGGTTGTTTGTATGCTCAGAATTTCATGGGTATAAAAATCGGAGATATCAACGGTTCTGCGAATGCGGCCTTTGGTGGTGCACAAAACGGAGAAGAACGCAGTAGCCTTCCTGATTGGAACCTGCTGCTGGAAGATACTCGGGTGAAAGCCGGACAGACCTACCGCTTGGCGCTAATGAGCACCGAGTTGGAAAAGGTTAATGGTTTCCAGTTTACACTGGATTGCAACGAGGATAAGCTAGAAATTCTAGCGATTGAAGAGGGCTTGTTGCGCCAGGATAATTGGGGTAAAAACCTACAGTCACAAGGCTTGCTGACGGTAAGCTGGGAACGAAACGGAGCATTGCTCAATGAAGACCGCCTGTTGACGCTAGTTGTCAGAGCAAAAGCTACGGGGCAGATCGCTGATTGGGTAACGTTAAGTCCACGCTATACCATTGCGGAGGCTTACGAACGCAGTAGTGAAAACCGTGTAATGAATATTGAGTTGGGCTACTTCGGTCAAGCAAGCACCGGAATGGCACTTTATCAAAATATTCCCAATCCGGTGACAGCTCAAACGGTGATTCCGTTTGATTTGCCGGAAGATGGGTCGGCTATTATCGAAATACACGATATCAGCGGACGCAGAATACTTACAATCCGCGACGAATTTACGGCGGGCGCGAATGAAGTGAGAATTAAAGCCGGGCAATTGCCTAATGGCTTATATTCATATACCCTTCGTTTTGGTGGCCAACAGTTGAGTCGCAAAATGATTGTAGCACAATAAGTTTTTTCATTCTCTGACATTTTTGTAAAAAATGTCAGAGAATCAGTTTTTGGTACCCTACACTATGATTAACACCGGTCAGGTTATGAACAACAAATACGAAACAACACGATTCTATCGAAAGTATACCTTAAAGTGGTCACTGTTTTTGAGCCTTGTTTTGTTATCCTTAATGACTGTCCGTGCGGAAGGCACCCATGAGGTAGCCCCCAACCCTACGGATATGGTAATGCTACTGGTAGGGGACGGCAATTACGGCAATTTTGCTACACTGGGTAGCCCGGAGGGCAGTCGCCTTTTTGTGCAACTCAATAGCGCAACGGAGGTACTCTACCTGGGCCTTTCCCGAGAATACAATGAGTCTGGTAGTCCAGCCAGTACCGGTAATTATTCTTACCGAATTCGCAGGGCGTCTAATGATGAAATTATACACGGTCCTTATAGTATCAATAGTTTTGTTGAAAATGTCAGCAGCTGGGAAGACGCTAGTGGTCCGGCGGTGTTAAACAACGGGGTTGGTTATGCAACCGATGATGCTCGTTTCCTTTTTGCGCCAGGAGAAGCAGGTTTGTATTATATCGAGTTTATTAGTGTAGATCATATTGGATACTGGGATTTTACGGTAGCTGATAATGGGGTAGAGATCCCAGGGCGCGTATTTTCAAGAAACTGGGCTTTTCGTACTCCTACGGTTGGTAATACACAGCCAGAGTGTGTTTGGGATCGCCGATTCAACGGCAAACTCTACTCTTATACGACGGATGGTTTTGTTACACAAATCGATTTTGCAGATTCTGGCCTGCAAGGATTATCGTTTACCATGGCCTTTAATAGCAGTGGCCCTGGACAAACAGGGGACTTGGGGATAGATCGGATGTCTATTCCTGCGGAAAACGTCACAGATGATTTTGCCGAACACCTTGTTTTTTTAGCACCACCTGATCCTGCCGTTTTCCCTGATGGGGAATGTGGAGAACTGACGGTCGCTCCGTTTTTCAACTGTGCCGGATCGGAAGCCTACTGCCTCGACGTAACCGTCACCCAGCCAGGGCAGGTAGAGGTTATTTTGGATATCAACGAGAATGGTGTTTTTGATATAGATATAGATCGCCGCTTATTGCATCGGTTCCTCCCAGGTCAACCCCTGTCAACTTGCCTGAGTTGGGACGGTCTATTGGGCGACGGTACCCCTGTCGACCCGGGGACGCAGCTCAACCTCTCTGTAAATTATACGCAAGGGATTCAACATTGGGCTGTTTATGATACAGAATTCCTGAAAGATGGTTTCTGTGTAGAACCCATTCGTCCTTTGTGTACAACTAGTGGCCAAACCGATATTCTCTATTGGGATGATCGTAACATTATTGATGATCCTGGCACAGGGCAGCCTAAAGATGGTCGCGGCGGTTGTGATTGTACCACTCCTGGTTGTAGAACATGGAATAATTTCAATCCTCAAACAGATGATTGTTCCATGATTAATGACAACAATACCACCGGTTATGGTGATAAAAACAGCCTTAACACCTGGTGGTTTGCCAATGTATTTGCTGTCGATATGGTGGGTGTGCCACTGATTAGTGTAGAGATTGAAGCCGAAACGGAAATCTGTGAGGGCGAAACCACGACTTTGGGTGTCAACTTTTTCTCTAATGCAGCTATCGCAGAACTTACTTGGTCTGGCCCGGATGGTATCATTGCCAGCGGCCCAGATGCACCCGAAGAAATAGAGGTAAATACCCCTGGAACTTATACCCTTGAAATTACCGACCAAAATGGTTGCTCTTTTACGGACACCCACGAGCTAAGCCAATTTGCTTGTCCTACCGATCTGGAATTAGATATTGATGTCGATAGCCCTTTGGCAGATATAGGTAGCGCTATTACCTTCACGATTACGGTCACAAATCAGGGGCCTTTCAATGCTGGTGGTTTTACAGTCAATACCCTTTGGCCTGTAGGTCTTGTCAATGTGGTACCACTTTCCGCTGGTGGCACCCTCAATGGCAATACCATTGATTGGGAAAACCTGAGCCTGGAAGTAGGAGAGAGCCTGACATTGACCTTTATGGGCACTGTCGCACCTGCTTTCGATTATACGATACTTGCAGAAATCACCTATTCTGCGCAAGGTGACCCCGATTCTACCCCCGGCAACGGCGTAGATACCAATGGCAATAACCAGTGTGCTGATGACGCCGGTGATGAAGACGATGGCGACTGTGTTACCATGGTGCCTCCTGCTTGTGAACTCGACGCTACCATCGCGGTTAGCAGTGTCGCTTGTGACTCAAACGGCACGCCATCTGATCCCGATGATGATGTCTTTACTTTCCAACTAGTAGTTTCAGGGAGTAATGGAAGCAGTGGTTGGCGTACCCTCGTTAATGGACAAACCGTTACAGGGGCTTATGATGAAGTAGTTACGGTTGGGCCTTTAGCTATTGCCAGCGGTGATTTGGAATTAATTATTACTGATGGATTCTTTGGTGCTGCTTGTAGTACAACGCTTTCGATTCCTGCACCAACAACCTGTTCCGATCAGTGTGATCTGGCAATTGAGGCCAGCAGTTCTGTTTGTAACGATAATGGCACGAGCTACGATCCTGCCGATGATACTTTTGCTTTTACTTTTGAAATAACGGGCGCGAATACCAGCGGCAGCTGGACAGCGTCTGACGGTAGCACAGGGAATTACGGTACCAGCTACACTTACGAAAATAACCCGCTATCAGAAGGTGATGTAACCTTGACCTTTACCGATAGCGAAGACAATACCTGTAGCATTAGCCACACCTTTGAAGCACCAGCAGAGACTTGTTCTCCGGATTGTTTCCTCGATGGTAGTGTGGGGCCTAATATTTGTAATGACAATGGTACTCCTTCAGACCCAAGTGATGATACGTTTACGTTCACCTTGGCAATTACGGGCTACAATACAAGCACAACTGCTTGGTCGGCCAATGACCCCAATAACACAGCGGGTACTTACGGTACGATGATTACAATGGGGCCTTACCCGATCAGCGGCGGGAGCCTCGATTTTCTGGTGGTAGATCCTGGTAACCCAGATTGTAATCTGCCCCTGTTTATTGTACTACCTTCTAGTTGTTCCAATGATTGTGCACTGTCTGTTGTTACAACAAACTCCATCTGTAACGACAATGGCACGAGCTACGACCCTGCCGATGATACTTTTGCGTTTACATTTGAAATAACCGGTGCAAATGCCAGCGGTAGCTGGACGGCTTCTGATGGTAGTACAGGGAACTACGGCACCAGCTATACTTACGAAAACAACCCGCTATCAGAAGGTGATGTAACCTTGACCTTTACCGATAGCGAAGACAATACCTGTAGCATTAGCCACACCTTTGAAGCACCAGCCGAGACTTGTTCTCCGGATTGTTTCCTCGATGGTAGCGTAGGTCCAAATATCTGTGACAACAATGGTACGCCTTCCGATGCTAGCGACGATATTTTTACGTTCACGCTAGAGGTCACCGGTTACAATGCCAGTTCCGGTAATTGGTTGGCCAACGACCCCAATAATACCAGTGGCGCTTATGGTACAACAATGCTAATGGGGCCTTACCCTATCAGTGGCGGGAACATCGATTTTCAAGTCTTTGATCCGGGAAATCCAGATTGTAATCTGCCAATTTTTATCGTTCCTCCCGGCACTTGTTCTGATGTTTGTGCGCTGACTTTACAGCAAAGCCTCATTCAGTGTAATGATAACGGCACTCCTTTTGATGGTGATGATGATACTTATACCATTTTAGTAAGAGTTACGGCTGCCAATGGCGGAACCTCTTGGACAAGCACCAATGGCCAAACCGGCCTTTACGGAGAATGGGTAACACTAGGGCCATTCCCGATTTCAGGAGGCAATGTGAGCTTAACCTTTACGGACAATGAAGTGCCTGGCTGTGCCCTCACCACTTCTTTTGTTGCACCACCATCGTGCTCAACGGCTTGTATTATAAACGATGCCGTCGTAACCAATGTGGTTTGTAATGACAATGATACGCCAGTTGACCCCACCGACGATACCTTTACCTTTTCGGTAACGGTTACAGGAGATAACCTTGGTACCAATTGGACGGCAAATGACGGCACCACCGGTGCTTACGATACACCAGTAGCTTTTGGGCCCTACACGGTCGCGGATGGTGATGTCGACCTCGGTTTTACAGACAGCGCGGATAACAACTGTACCTTTAGTTTGCAGGTAACTGCACCAACGAGCTGTTCTGATCAATGTGCTATGGAGGTAACGGTATCCAATTATCAGTGTTTGGACAATGGCACGCCATCTGACCCTGATGACGACCTGTTTACGTTTGATCTACTGGCTGAAGGTGTTAATAACAATGGTGCTGGCTGGATTCAGCCTTCAGGCAATAGCGGTGCTTATGGCACGGCCATTACACAAGGACCTTTCCTCATATCCGATGGTGCTTTTGATATGGTCATTCAGGATGTAGAGGATGCTTCTTGTACGGGGTCAGTAACGATCATGCCTCCTGCACCTTGTTCTTTTCAGTGTATGGTTATCACCACTCTTAATACAGTAGTGTGTGATGATGCCGGAACGCCGGAAGATAGCAGCGATGATTTTTATGTTTATACCATCTTGGTTGATGGTGTGAATACTAGCGATAGTTGGATAGCCAATGATGGTACGACTGGCAACTATGGTGAGCTGGTAGAATCTGTACCTCACAGTTATAGCGAGGGCGTCCTGAGTGTGAATATATCTGACAGTGTTGCCGATTGTGGTGAAACCATTGAAATCAACCCGCCAACGCCAGCACTGTTCTGTCCGGAAGATACTAGTCAGAGAAACTTCATTGGTAGTATCCAGATTTTGCAAGGACACTTGGACCAAGATGACCTTGTCGTAGAGGAAGCACCGTGTTTCCTGGCGTTTAGTTCTACCCCTATTTTATTAGGAGATCGCTTTATGGAACCAGTCGATGTAACGACTCCAGGACCAATTGATACCGCCGATAATGTTTACTCGTTCTTTTTCTTCTCGGACATTCCATTGTCGCCAGAATTAGAAGACCTCGGTGATGCTGATGGTGCAGGTATGTTGTTCAACGGAAGTTATACCGGATACGATGATCCTTGTTGTTTCAATGTGAGTTATCCAGATGAACTGGATAATAACGAGGACATGGAGACCATCAATCCTATGATTGATACGACCGGAATGTTCTCTCAGGATATGCACCTGGTCAATCACTTTACACAGTCGCTGAAGCCTAGTCAAAACTATTCGCTGGTAGCTTCTACTTACGGAATAGAAGCGTCTGGTAATTATGCTTGGGTTGTCGTTTCTTACCGCGATGTACCCATGACGGTCAATAGCGAAGAGGTAACTTCCACCTTTATGCCTTACGATACGCTAAGTGAAGATTTGACTTACAATCATATCCTTTGGACACAGGGGAATTCTGCTAGCCAGGCTACCGTCGGTTACCCATCGGTGGAGCCACTTTGTGGTCTTGATAGCTTGTACTTCCAGGATGAACTGGATTTTGATGACAATTGTGCAGATGCTCATATTTATCGCACGTTTATCATGGAATCAGCTGGACAGCCCGATAGCTGTGATCAACAGTTGACTTTCCGTCGCCCGACGATTGATGACATTGTATTGCCACCGGCAACGGCGACTTTCCAGTGTGGCGATGATTATGGTCTTAATGAAAACGGGTACCCTTCTCCTCAGGATACTGGCTATCCGCTGGTAAGTGGTGGTGAGGACTATGATACGTTATTTAACCAAACGACGATCTTTAATCTGGCGGTTTCCTACAAGGATATTCCAAACCCGATCACTACAGATCTGATTTTGGACTTGACCAGAGAGTGGACCATCACTGATGTATGTAATGGGGATACCCTTTATATCATCCCTCAGCAGATCAAAATAGGACCATTTGGGCCCCCACGTTTGGTTTGCCCTATTGGCGGCGATGGCTGTAGTTGTCCTGACGATAATGTATTGGTCTACGATGTTGACCCACTGGATTGTACCGCTACAGTTGATATCCCGCTGGCCGAACTCGTTGGCTTCTGTGATGAAAGCCGGATAGACGATTGGACCATTACCACAGAGTTGATCAGAGTGGTAGATGATGAATTAATTGAAACCATTGAATTTGATGGTGCCCGCTCGGTAGCTAACCTTGAAACAGGGGACTACACGCTGCATTATATTGCCGAAGACCTTGATGGCAACCAGATAGAGAGCAATTGTCAAATGCGAATTGCTGACCTGCAAGTACCAACAGCCATCTGCCGCAATAGCCTAACAGTGACGGTAGAAGAGGATAATACCAACCTTTTATACCCAGAAAACCTGGACTTGGGTAGCTATGATAATTGTGAACCGCCAAGTTTGCTCATGCGCCGTTTCTACAATGAAGGAACCGATGCTTGCGCTGGAGATATGGCAGGAACCTTCGGTGACTGGACCGGTGAGTTGGCATTTGAATGCTGTGATGCTGGGGAAACCTTCCTGGTAGAACTTCAAGTGATGGATGCCGATAGTAACATCAACGGCTGTAATGTGATGATCACTGTGATCGATGATGTTGCGCCAGAGCTTGCCGGCTTGGAAACGCTCACCTTGCCCTGTAGTGCTTTGCCATTAGGGTTTGAACCCATGGACTCCGTCCAGCGCGTAGCCCTCTTCGGGATGCCGGAAGTAACCGATAATTGTACCGCAGAGATCGTGGAAATGACGCCCGAACTCAGCTGGGATGATTGCGATCTGGGAAGCATTCGCCGCCTCTTTATGGCCACGGATGGTGCAGGAAACACGACAGCAGAAGTTTACGAGCAAATGATTACGATAAATCGTAACAACACCTACCGCATTCGTTTCCCTAAAGATGAAATGACGGATTGCGTTGCTGGTTTGGAAACACTAGAATTTATCAATGGTGGTTGTGGAAATTTCACAGTTACCTATGAAGATGTTGAATTAGCTACAGAAGGGGAGGAGTGTTTGCGTTTAGCACGAACTTACCTCATCGTCAATGATTGTGAATACGACGGCGAAAGCACACCTACTGTATTGAGTCGTAATGAAAACTGTGCAGTAGAAGAAGGAACGGAAGATGTTTGGTTGGTCGTGAACAATGGTAGTGCTTTTGCAGATGCAGATAGTGAAGCCTTCAACCAGTTTCCGCCTGCCGGCCAAAACTGTGCTACCAACCCTGCCGGATACTGGCGTGATTTGCCGAATGTAGGTGCTTGGGAGTATACCCAAGTCATCAGTATTCAGGACGAAACAGCGCCTGTGGTTGCTTTCGGAACGCCAGCCGCATTCTGTACGACAGATGAGTCTTGCGAAGGATTGGTGAGTATCGTCGTAGAATTGGAAGACGCCTGTTTGCCAGAGCGCACGGAAGTACAACTCTTCCTCGATCAGGATAATGACGGCACCAATGACCTTGACCTTACGGAAACCAGCGTACTCACCCGGACGAATAATTCCTTCCTGATAGAAGGTAACTTCCCCGTTGGTGACCACGCATTTGTTTTTGCGGCCACCGATGGTTGTAATAACCTGAGCAGTGAGCGCATCGCCTTTACAGTGGCAGATTGTTTCGTAGCAACTCCGACTTGTGTGACCGCTATGGAAGTACAGCTTGCACCTGTCGTTCCGGCTACAGACCTCAATGGTGATGGCATTCTCGACGAAGCAGCTGTGATTTTATCAGCTGCCTTGTTGGCTGATATGGCCGAAATGGATTGTTCTGGTGATTATGCCTACTCGGTCAATCTGCCAGGGATGACTGCCGACTTTAGTGCTGATAACCTGGTGTTGACTTGTGAAGATCGTTATCAGGCAGCACGTGAAATCGTCGTTCGGGACAATGCAAATAACCCTTACGCACTTCAGCCTGATGGCAGTACCGGAGGACCTAATTACCAGCACTGTACTGTGATTATTTCTGTACAGGATGCCAATGAAGTTTGTAGCGCTTGTGCCGAGAATGAACTGGAAATAGAAGGCGTCATTCGTACACGTACCAACCAGCCCATGAGTGGGGTAGAGGTGCAGTTGAGCATTGATGATATTTTTGATGAAAACTCCTTTACCATTGATGATGGTAAGTTTGAGTTCCCGCAATTGACCTTCTCGACCAATTATGAAGTGAAGCCATATAAGAATGATGATACAGGCAACGGTGTCACGACCCTGGATCTAATTATTCTGCAACGGCACCTACTTTTGCAACAAATTATCACTGACCCTTACGTATTATTGGCTGCTGATATTACGAATGATGGCGAGGTGACGACACTAGACCTCTTGTGGATGCAGCAATTGTTACTCGGTCGCATCGAGACTTTCCCTGCGAATACAAGCTGGCGCTTTGTGCCCTCGGAATTCCCATTGACGGACATAGCTGCCGAGATTCCGGATTCCTACCGCTACTTTAACCTACTGGTTTGTCAGTTTGCCCAAGACTTTATCGGCATCAAAATCGGTGACCTGAACGGCTCAGTTAGTAGCGACGGCGTCATGGCGCAAGCCGAAGACCGTACCAATGGCAAGTGGCTACTGGAAGCACCTGACTACGATCTACGTGCAGGGGATATTTACCGTATCCCTATCCGCGCCAATAACTTGGAGCAACTCAGCGGCTTGGAAGTAGAGTTGGCTTTGAACACCGAAGTACTAGAGGTACTGGAAGTAGAAGAAGGCCAGGTGAAAGCCGAGCAGATGAACACAGCGCTTATGGAGCGTGGTTTGCTGAAGGGCATTTGGTTGGCCCAAAAGACCAGCAGCAACGAGCCGTTGTTTACACTAGTTGTAGCAGCAAAGGCTGACGCCAAATTAGCGGACGTGCTCGCTGTAAGTGGCAGGGTGCCTTCTATCGCCTATGACCATGCGCTGGCGGAGTACGATCTACAGCTCCAATTCAACGACTACGGACAGGAAGCAGTATTGCTCAAGAATCACCCTGATCCTTTCCGGGAGACTACCCAGATAAGCTTTTACTTGCCACAAGCAGGAAACTACCTTCTGGAAATAACAGATGCCACCGGCAAGGTATTGCAACAATATCAGCAACGCGCCGATGCCGGTAAGCAGCAGCAGGCCATCCGCGGCGAGGGCCTCCCTGCCGGCGTGCTGTTCTACACCCTCACCTTTGATGGTCGCCAGATCAGCCGGCGGATGGTGAAGCTGTAGGGGGGCAATGACTATCACAATAGAAAGTAAATAAATAAGGCGTCATCAGGGAAATCTGATGACGCCTTATTTATAATGCCTTTTTATTGAATCCGATTATAATAAAGGAAAAGAGAGTTCTTTGCGATCGTAAGTAATAGCGGTGTGTTTCGTGTCATTTTCACTACATTACGGATCAAGATATATTAACAATATAAGGTAACACCATTAGTTATGCTGCTTCATGTGCGAAATTCAATCATACTACTTTTCTTATTATTAGGTTGTTTGATGCCCTTGTTTGCACAATCGTTCATTGCTCCAGGTGGTCGTATTTCAGATTATTCTGGGCCGTTAATAGTCGATTCATTTCCCATTCAGGTAAATGGGTTATCTGGCCATTTAGGTGATGGTTTTGGGTTAGGGAAGGTGTGTATAACGATTATCCACCCGCGGGTATCGGATATAAAAGTAGAGTTGCAAAGCCCTGATGGGAGTACTATTTGGCTGACTAACCGTAATGGTGGTGCAGAGGCAAGGGACTATTATCAAGCTTGTTTTCGGATGAATGGCTTCTCTGGTTATATACATCAGGCTAATCCTCCGTTTGTTAATGGAGAATATATACCAGACGGGCGTATGAGTTTTCTTAATAATGGCCAGAACCCTAATGGAACGTGGTGGCTGCGGATTCGTGATTTGCGAGAGGGCGAAACGGGTACCTTGAATAGTTTTACCCTTCATTTTGAAGAAGGGGACTATTCTGACGAAAAACAACGGCCTTGTAATGAGAATTACCCGGAAGCATGTCAATGCCCTGGTTTAACAGATAGTTGTGATTTATTACCGGACTTTATTATTCTCGAAAGTTTTACCCGCTCACAGATTAAAGAGTATCCTTTTGATCATCCGTATTATGGAGGGCAATTGCGCTTTGCCGCTACCATCGCTAATGTCGGGGATGGCCCCATGGAAACAAGAGGAAGCGACCGTTGGTACTGTGGCGAAGATGAGGTTGTTCGCAATAGTCTTTGTGCAGACGGGGAATATGCTCGTCAAGAACTTACGCAGCGCATTTATCATCTGGCAGATGGAGAGTTGAGTTGGGAAGACCGTAGTGCCGGTTTTAACTATTATGATGATAAACCTGGACATGACCATTTTCATGTAGATGATTGGGTGGAGTTTCGTTTAGTTAAGGAGGAAGATGGGAATTTGAAAAAAACGCTTATTGCGGAAGGGAGAAAGGTGAGTTATTGCTTGTTTGATACAGGAATCTGCAATAATTTAGATAGTCTTTGTACTTGGCAGGGCCAAGTATTTGGTGAGAAGAACTTACCCAACTATGGATTCGGACATTATGCATCTTGCAATGCTGAGCAGCAGGGGATTAGTGTAGGAGGTTATGATACTTATGGTATGCTATATGAAGGGCAATTCTTACAGTTGCCAGAAGACCTTCCTTCTGGTGAGTACTGGCTGGAAATAGAAATTGACCCTCTACAGCTTTTTTATGAAAAAGACCGCTCGAATAATCTTTTTCGAATGCCTGTTTTAATTCAATACCAGGAAAAATGATTTAGGGGCAATAGAAGCAAAGGGTTTAAGGCATTTCTTTTTTAAGAGTATTTTTTAGTAATAAAGCCCCCCTGTTTCTAAAGATAGGAATACTTTTATGTAAAAAAGTATAAAATATATTTGGTTTTTACTTTTAAATGCATGACATTTGCATCATGTTTTACTGTGTTGGTTTTTAGTTTGTTATGGCGAAATATTGAGAAGGCGTTTCCTTCGAAGTATTATAACCTGTAGTCGTATTGAAAAATACATATGTATAGCTGATTCTTTGGCTTGATTAGTGTAGCTTTTCCTTAGAAAATAAATTGATAAAAACTTCTCCTTTGTCATCATCAGATGAAAGGGGCATTCTTGTACGCAATTTTAGTTGCTTTTGCATAATACACTTGTAATTACCTGACAGGAAAATATTCTTCCTCGCATGTAAATACAATAAATTTAAATCACATGAAAAACCATTACTTGAGCTACACGCTTGGCCTCATCTTGGCGTTATTTAGTACGCTAAATCTTCAAGCACAATGTCCCGCAGTCTGCGATTTCGACATTAATACGAACTCACAAAATGTGAACATGTCCGGTAATCAAACCGCCTGCTTTTCAGCAAGTGTTGATGATGTGTTCTTCAATTTCAATGGGACGGGTAATGTTATTTGCGTACCAGCGGGCGTTACCTGGACACAGAACTTTGGTGGAACCTTTGCGAATGTAACGATTGAAATATATGGTAGCGTCATTGTGCCAAATTCAATGAGTTTTAATAGCACTACTGTTATTAATATTTATCCAGGAGGGTCGATGGAAACTTCTTCCACCATCAACGGGCCTATCACAGTTAACAATGCCGGTACATTCACTTTCACTGGGACTAATGGTCAGATTGGTGGGCAAAACGGCACGACCTTCAATAACCTGAGCGGTGGTGTATTAGAAGCAGAAGGGCTAACTGGCCAACTTCTCCTTATTGGGCCTGTTGCTGTGACGAACTCTGGTATTATGAACTTCTCTAGCCTTGAGAACAATGAAGCAGATGTCTTCGATAATTATGGAGAAATCAATATCAGCCGCTACTTTTTCAACCATGGCAACTTATATAATTATGGAGATGTCAATACGGCTTGTGGTCCGTTCGGTTCTGGAGGCTGTGAGTTTATAGTTGGAAACAAGGGGCCAACTAAGAAATTTGTCAATAATAGCTGCATGACGGTTAATGGTAATGTAACCTTCAATGGCGCTAGTGAAATCAATGCCCCTTTCCAAATTATTGATGGTGACCTTACTATTAACTTTCCTGTGACAGGAACAGACGGTGGCATTTTTGTCACCAATGGTAGTTCTGATATTACCGTTTCTGGGAGTTATTCTGGCACCAATCTTACTATCTGTGATGAAAATACAGTAGGTAATGACTTTGATAGTAACGTTGGTAACAATCCTAGTATGTATACGGTGGATTGTACGGATGCGGCTATGCCTTGTGCTGCGGCGGACCAAACGTGCGATAACATTTTGAATAACTTAAATGTTGATGGCTCTGGGCCTGACCCTACAGTAGCTTTCTCAAACCCCACTAGCCCGTATTGCGGTACAGTAGGGGAATATCCTTCTCCAATTACACCAGGGGAGCAAGCAGGGTCACCTTTTAGCACAATCTCCTGTCCTCCTATGCCTCCCTCCTTCAGGGGCTTGGATGCCTCCTATCAGATCGTTGTGGGCGGCGACTTTCTCGTACCGTCAACTGGTGGAGCTGAAGTAGAAGGACGATTAGCTGTAGGCGGTAACCTGATAATAGATAAGGGATATGGTATTGGCGAATCCGGGGGTGGAACCTTCGTGATAAGTGATCAAGGCAACGCGGTGGCTGTAGAGGGTACAATGTCTGGTACAGGGACCCTGAATATGGGGACTAATAATGGTGGCGGTGTCGGATACGTTGCCTATTCAGGAGGAGCAAGTACCCTGAATGTTGGTAATGGCACTGCTTCTGATAACAATGGAACGAGCATTGTGGATCATACTACACTTCTAAGTGAGGCAGCGCATATTAGTATGGAGATGCAAAGTGCTACAGCGACGGGCTCATTTAATGCTGTCTCTCGCACAGTGACAGGAACCAATGCCGCAGTTGAAATCATAAACATCACTGGAACTGATTTGGACCCTGGGTTTCAGGACAATTTGCTTTTCGCAGATATAGCCCCGGGAGCTACCATTATTCTTAATGTTTCGGGGGCAGTAGTTACTAGCCGCCTAAGAGCAACAGCAGGTAGGGTAAATGACCCCGAGTTTGGTGCTACAGGGTCTGACCCGGATGCACTAATCTACAATTTAGTTTATAATTTTTATGAAGCGACTAGTGTCACGGTGGCAGGTAACCTTAATGGCTTGGTGTTTATCCCTAATGGTAATTTGGATTTACAGCAAAACCTGAATGGTAGAGCCTACATTGGTGGCAATCTTACTCATTCCGGTTCCGGTTCAGAGATTCATAATTATCCTTTTACAGGAGAACTTAGTAGCTTCTGTAGTAGTGCTTGTACGATTGATACGGATGGCCTTGCTGGAGTTGCCTGTTCTGGTAATGAAGGGATAAGCTTTAGCCTTACCCCTTCAGGTACTGGCGTAAGTGGCACTTATACCGTAAGTGTTAGTGGCGGCGGAGCTACGAGTATCAGTCCAATGATGGGTACTTATGATGTTGCTACAGTCTTTACGCTTAATGATAATTCAGCGGGGGGAGGAGATGTGACAGTAACGATTACCGATTTGAACGGATGCGAGCGTCAGGTAACGATTACGGATCCCACTGCGGGACTTCCTGCGGTAGCGTTTACAGCCCCTGCTGATCTGTGTATTGATGCAGGAGTCCAATCGGGTCTTGGTGGTGGCACTCCAACGGGTGGTGTCTACAGCGGCGCAGGTGTTACCGATGATGGCAATGGCATGACCTATAGCTTTAACCCTGCTACTGCGGGAGTTGGTACGCATACGCTGACCTATACCTTCACGGCTGCTAATAGTTGTTCAGTTAGCGCAAGCGATGATATAGAAGTCTTTACATTACCAGTAGTAGGATTGACAGCTCCTGCCGATCTGTGTATTGATGCAGGAGTTCAATCGGGTCTTGGTGGTGGCACTCCAACGGGTGGTGTCTACAGCGGCGCAGGTGTTACTGATGATGGTAATGGCATGACGTATAGCTTTGATCCTGCTGCTGCGGGAGTTGGTACGCATATGCTTACTTACACCTTTACGGATGGCAATAGCTGTACGAGTAGTGACACGGATGATGTGGAAGTATTCGACTTGCCAGTAGTTGTGTTCACTGCTCCTGCTGATTGTTGTGTTACTGATGGCGCACTGACCGGCCTTGGCAGTGGCACTCCAACGGGAGGTGTTTACAGCGGTCCTGGTGTCACCGATGACGGCAACGGAATGACGTACAGTTTCGATCCTGCTGCTGCAGGAGTTGGTACGCATCTGCTTACGTATACCTTTACAGATGGCAACGGCTGTACGAACAGTGCAAGTGATGATAAAGAAGTGTTTGCGACACCTACAGCTGCCTTTACAGCTCCTGCCGACCTATGTATCGATGCAGGTGTTCAATCGGGCCTTGGTGGTGGCACTCCAACGGGTGGTGTCTACAGCGGCGCAGGTGTCACCGATGATGGCAACGGAATGACGTACAGTTTCGATCCTGCTGCTGCGGGAGTTGGCACACATGCCATTACTTATACGGTAGGTGCTAATGGCTGTAACGATAGTGCTTCTGATGATGTTGAGGTATTTGCATTACCTGTAGTAGCCTTTACTGCTCCTGCCGATCTGTGTATCGATGCAGGAGTTCAGGCTGGCCTTGGTGGCGGTACGCCAACGGGTGGTACTTACAGTGGTTCTGGTGTCACTGATGATGGCAATGGTATGACGTACAGCTTTGATCCTGCTGCTGCAGGAGCAGGTACGCATACTTTGACGTATACCTTTACCGATGCAAACAGCTGTACGGCTAGCGCAAGTGACGATGTAGAAGTCTTTGCTGTCCCTAATGCGACCTTTACAGCACCCTCCGACTTGTGTATCGATGCAGGTGTCCAATCCGGCCTTGGTGGCGGGAGCCCAATGGGCGGTGTTTACAGTGGTCCAGGTGTTACGGATGGCGGGAATGGTATGACATACAGTTTCGATCCTGCAACTGCAGGCACTGGTACGCATACGATTACTTATACGGTAGGGGTTAACGGCTGTGTAGATGCAGCCACAGATGATATAGAAGTATTCGCACTTCCCGTAGTCACTTTGACAGCGCCAGCCGACTTGTGTATTGACGCTGGAG
>NZ_JBOEFX010000096.1:36189-40786 GCF_050633125.1 Lewinella sp. | reverse complement strand
GCGAAAGTTCCTACGCAATTACAGTTGTTGTCGTATAGGTCGTTTGTGGTACATGGATCCCCATCATCGCAGGTGCTGCCAGGAGCACCAACGTTTTCATCTGAATCATCACAATCAACATTTGCACAAACGCCATCGCCGTCGGCATCACCTCCAAAGTCATCACAAGTACTACAAAAAGGAGTCGTCTCAGACGAATTAAAATCTGCTCCTGTGGCTAGTAATTCTCCCGAAGCATTGAGTAACTCGTAGTCTCCGATACCATAGTTACAGCACAATCCATCTCCATAAGTGTCATATATCGTAAACTCATAACACCCCAGAGGCAGACAAATATATTCAGTTACGATTGCTCCGTCAGGCCAATCAGCGTAAGTGCCATAAGAAGAGGCAACTACTTCTCCGGCTTCATTTACCACGCTCCACGATGTTTCTTGGGGATAGTCATCTAAGGTCAGTACCAACGTTGTAGTTACTACTTCATCGAGGCCGCAATTATCACAAGCATCAGGAATACCATCCCCATCACTATCTATGGTATCATCTCCACCGGGGCATACATCCTCCGAATCACAGACGCTATCTCCATCCGAATCTTGTAGTGTTCCTACGCAGTTACAATCACTATCATAAGTCTCATCATCCGTGCATGGGTTGTTGTCGTCACAAGGAAGTCCGATTTGCTCGTCACACGGATCACAGTAGTCTGGAATACCATCATTATCCATATCTCTGGTGTCATCTCCACCAGGGCAAATATCATCTTCATCACAAACACTGTCACAATCAGTGTCAGGGCAATCTTCTGCGCAATTGTCGCAGTAATCAGGGATACCATCATGGTCTCCGTCAATATTGTCATCTCCCCCCGGACAAACGTCCGTTTCATCACAAACGCCGTCATTATCCGAATCTACCAGTTCTCCGATACAGTTACAGTCTGCATCAAAAACGTCATTTTCAGTACAGGAGTTAAAATCATTACAGGCCTGCCCTTCCAGGCTGCCGTCACAAAGAATGTTCCGTTTCCATAAACCACGACCGTAAGTAGCGACGTAGAGTGTTTGATTTTTAATCTCTAATTCAGCTATTCTTACATTCGGGAGATTGTCAGAAATATTTACCCAGTTGACATTGCTGGTAGAATCCGTGTAATAGACTCCCGGGTTTCCGCCAATAAATACTCCTTGATTATTGAGTTCATCGTAAAGTGCACATTCAATTCCTACAGATGAGGGGATGTTTGCGGTAAGGTTCGTCCAGGTCACCCCGGCGTCTTCGCTTTCCATCACTTTGGTAGCACTCCCTGAAATCACAACCAATAGTCTTTCGGGGTTAGTAGGGTGAACAGCAATGTAATTCACTCTGGATCCTGGCAAATCAGAAGAGGTCCAACTCGTGCCGCCATCAGTTGTGATATGCAGAATATCGTCGTAGGCAAGGTAAATGAATTGGTTGTCTGAGGGGGCAATCTTTAGTTCGTCAGCTTTGTTATTCGTATTGAAATCAGTAATAGCAAGCCAAGAGTTTCCTCCATCTGTGCTTTTCCAGAGTTCCCTTCGAGCGGTATAAATAAGATTAGGTTGGCCAACAGCTTGTTCAAATGGCGTCACCCAATTTCCATTAACGCCAGGGGTAACGATAGACGTTCGGCTATTTCCTCCATTAATTGATTTATAAAGGCTTCCGTTTTGAGAGGTTCCGTAAACAATATCGTCATTGTCCCAAGCGATAAACGTTTCCATACCATCTGCTCCGAGCCAGTCGTACCAGTTGCCATTGCGTAGCACAGCGGTTCCATTATCTTGCGATCCGCCAGAGACCCGATCAATCTCCGTTTGTGCTGCACCGATTCGATAAAACTGTCGAATGCCTAATCCTGGCGTTATATCTGTCCAGCTGTCTGCTTCGTTAGTTGAATAATAAATTCCGCCATCGGTACCCGCAATTATTCGCTGACCGTCATAAATTAAAAGATCAATATCAGCATGAATGAAATTTGATCCGTTCGGATTACTCCAGACAGTCGTTTTATTCCAACTCTGTCCTGCGTTTGTAGATCGCCAAGTTTCTACGCCGGCCACATGAATAATATCAGGATTGATAGGGGAGATAATAATGTCCATATCGCGCGGAGCCTGGCCGCCGCTTTCATCCTGGTCGTACCCCATGATGTTGTTACAATCACAGGCATTATTGGCAAGGGTAATCCAGCTGACTCCTGCATTTTGAGAAAGATATAAGGCGTTAAAACCTCCATCTATTTCTTCTAAAGCATAGACACGCTGGGGCGAAGCGGGGGTTACCGCCAGCATGATGGCCTTGTCGTTATTCCCATTCCAAGGACCGCTTGTGATTTCAGTAAAAGTTTCTCCTCCGTCCGTGGATTTGTAAACGGCATCATTGCCTGATGCATAGATAATATTCAAATTAGTGGGGTGAAATTCCAAATCATACAAGGATTCATTTTGAATCAATACTGTATAAAAAACTTCCCCGCCATCTGTTGATTTATAAACCCGGCCTGATTGTGCTACCGCAAAAATAACGTCCGCATCAATAGGGTGCATCACGATCGTATTGTAAAGAGCCGTTGCAGAAACCCCTGAAACAGGTGACCAAGATATGCCGCCATCCAGACTTCGAACAAGCCCATCACTAAGCCCTGCCCAGTAATGATCAGGGTTGCTATGAGATATTTCCAACGCATATACATCGATCAAGGCTTGATCGTCGAACATTGGAGTCCAGCTTGTACCCAAATCCATTGTTTTCCAGATGCCTCCTGTTGGGGAGCCTACGATGATGTGATTGTCATTATTAGGGTCTAAGCCTATGGCGCTGACTCTTCCGAGACCAGAAGACCAAGTAGAAGTATTGATAGCGGATTGTGGCCCCAACTCGGTGTAAGCGCCAAAAAACTTATTGTTATTCGATGAAGACTTATCAATGAAATCGAGATACCCATCCAAGGCTTCTCGTTTACTTCGTACCCGACCTTGTTCATCTAGGTTGCGTTCGGCCCAATACTGCCATCGTTGAAATTGCTTATATCCCATTCCTCTTCCCTTTCCCGTCTTTTCAAAATGTCGTTCGGAGATGTCGACAATTTCTTGAAAAGTGAGATTGGTGTCACGTGAGAGTTCCTTATGGATTTGAGCTGTTACTGGTGTAGTGCAACAGAGGAAAATAATACCAAGGCTAAAAAGATAAAGTTGTTGAAGCTTACTTAATGGGTTTCTCATCTTAAGCGTAGATTTGATTAGAAAGAACGACATACTTCCTGTTCTGCTTACTCTACACATATTTAATGCTAAAAACTTATTAAAATTCAAGGAGGCGCAGAAAAAAAATTGGAAGCTGCAAAACGAATACGGAACAAATATTGAAAAAATAATTATATCAAGAGCGATTATCTTTTTTTTAAGGCTTTCATTTGTGCACAGACATACGTTTTGTAAGTGTAATTACAAAAAAAACGTCTTTATGCGGTATGTCGCATAAAGACGTTTTTGAAACTCCTTGAAGGAAAAATCTTAGTTTAAAGAGAATTGCATAACCTCCATAGAAGAGTTGTGGAACATCAACTGTGAAATATCAGGTACCATATAATCAATCAATGGCATCCGCTCAATTTCTTCCATTAGTGAAAACTCGCTTTCTGCGATCATTACAGCCCATAGGCGCGATCGATCCAAAGAAAGGCTGTAGTTTTGAATGATTCCATCCGCCAGCATCTGGTTGATCATAAACCGTTGCCGAGGGATAAGCGCCATGAACTCTTCTGTAAACTCTTCGGGGAGCTCAAACTCCACCATGTATGCATTTTTCATCTCGGTATCTTTTCGTCTGCAATCAGATATTATACGCATTAGAGGGGCAAATTGTTGTGTAGGATGTGCCCTACTTGTCTGAGTGTTAACCAAAAGAAAGTAGGAGTAGTTCCTGATAGGGAGTAAGAAGTGGGTTGAGCAAACCCTCAACTACCCTTTCAGCAAGGTTTCCGAAATATCTGTTCTGCTAGCCTTGATCGCTGGTAATATTGCTGCTACCAAGCCTAATAGAAGCGAACCACCTACCAGATACCATTCCTGAGGAAGAAACGTCCAGCCAGAAAAGGCGTAACCATAGGCTTTTTCCAAAGCACCAGCAAAGATCTGCATTCCGCCGTGACTAAACAGTAGGCCAAATAAACAACCAAGTAGGGCCAATAACAATCCTTCTAAAATGATGAGTGTGAATAAGGTGGCGCGAGTTCCTCCCATCACCCGCAATAAGGCCAGCTCGTACTGGCGTTCCTTGAGCGAGGCAAACAGGGAAATGAAGATACTCAGGCCTGAGACAAAAATGATCACGAAAGCCAAAATACGCAGCGCTTTTTCGCCGGTGTCCATAAGGCTGTAAAGACGATTTATTTCAATCGCGGGCGTAGCTGCTTGCAGGTCGGTGTTTTCATTGATACTGCGCTGCATATTGAGCGCCTGGAAGTTTCGGCCTTTAAATTTTATTAGCAAAGAGGTGATTTCTTTATCGCCGGGTTCTTCTAGTAAGTTTGGTGGTATAACCGATACTGCTTCATGGTCATGGTCATGGTCAT
>NZ_JBOEFX010000096.1:9454-36153 GCF_050633125.1 Lewinella sp. | reverse complement strand
CTCTGGTTGGTCGTAAGAATGAGTTGATCCAGTACAGTGCCACTTGCGGCTAAAATACCGACGACTTTGAAGTCTGTATGGTCATGTCCCAGGTTTTCGTCTTCCAGAAAGCCATGTGAACTGCTAAATGTTGATCCCAGTTTCAGGTTTAGCTTTTGCGCGACAGTGTTACCAATAACAACTTCAAAATTCTGCGACCATACCTTACCACTGGCCATACTTACGTCGTAGAAATCAAGAATAGCTGTGCTAGTCCCCACAACGCGAAACGTACGATAGCTATCTCCCAATGAAAGAGGAATGGATGTTTCAATAAGTGGATGCTTGGGATTAAGGAAAGGCCTGATTTCCTCAATGCTAATATTTCCCGTAGGTGCGTCGAGATGGTACATGCTGCTAAGAATCAATTGCAGCGGGCTCCCCTTTGCGCCGATAACGAGGTCAATACCTGCCAGGCTTTTTTCGAAATTATCTTCTACTTGTTTTTGTAACAAAAACAGCAAAGACACGAGGCCTACACCTAAAGCGAAAAGTACAATGCTCAGCAAGGTAGAAAGTGGCTTGAAGGTCAGATTTTTCCAACTTAGTCGTAGTAGGTTCATAACTCGATTTGTTGGTCAAAGATATTTTTTAGACGGTTGTCGTGCGTAACAACTAAAAGCGTTGCATTGGCGGCTTGCGCTTGCGCTTTGAGAAGTTCGACAACCTGCTCCGTGTTTTTATCGTCCAGGGCTGATGTTGGTTCATCCGCTAGAATGACGGTAGGGTCGTTGACCAAGGCACGTGCAATGGCCACTCGCTGCTGCTCTCCAACACTGAGTTCACTGGGAAGTGCATTGAACTTATGACCAATGTTTAGTTGCTCCAGTAATGCTTTGATTTTGCTGTCGTCGGGAGGAAGCGCCACTAACTGTCTAGCCATCGCGAGGTTTTCCCCAACGGTTAAAGCCCTTAAGAAGTGAGACTGTTGAAAGATCACGCCAATCTCTCTACCTCGAAACTGATCTAGTTTAGCCCCTGACAACTGGTTGAGGACGGTGTCGTTTACTTTGATTTCACCACTTAGTGGAGTCCTTAGCCCTGCCAGTAAGTGCAACAAAGTCGTTTTGCCACTACCAGATTGTCCCAGCAATAACCAGTGCTCTCCGGTCTGGCATTCAAAATCAGGGAAGTTCAAATGTATGCAGGCTTCCCTGGTGGAAGCAAACGAGAAGCTGACATTGTGGGTGCTTAGCATATTGTGAAGACTATAAAACTGTTCAAAAGAAGCTTTAAAGATGCTTGTTTTTTTCTAATCTACAATCATCTCTTCCTTATTCAATTGCTGCTGCTGGATGTTTTCGGGGAGCTCCCGGTATTCATATTGCTGGTTGCGTAATTGAGGGACATAACCAGCTTCGCGGATAGCTTCCTGGATACCGTCGGCAGTAAATCGAAAGCGGGCACCTGCGGCTGATACTACGTTTTCTTCAATCATGATTGAGCCAAAATCATTGGCACCAGCATGCAGACAGAGTTGAGCAACCTGCTTACCTACCGTTAGCCAACTCGCTTGGATGTTAATCACATTAGGTAACATGATCCGACTTAGGGCAATCATGCGGATGTATTCGTCACCTGTTACCGTATTTCGGGCACGCTTGATCTTTTTCAAAATCGTATCCTCATCCATAAATGGCCAAGGAATGAAGGCCAGGAACCCTTTAGCATCAGCAGGCTTTTCGGCCTGTACTGCCCGCATTCGGACGAGGTGATCCATGCGTTCCAGGTTGGTTTCAATGTGGCCAAACATCATAGTGGCACTGGTGGTAATATTCAATTGATGGGCGGCGCGCATCACATCCAGCCATTCTTCTCCACCACATTTTCCTTTCGAAATGAGGCGGCGTACCCGATCACTCAGGATTTCTGCACCAGCACCGGGCAAGCTATCAAGGCCTGATTCGTGAAGTGCTTTGAGTACCTCATAATGAGAAGCTTGTTCGAGCTTGGCGATATGTGCAATCTCTGGTGGCCCCAGTGCATGTAGCTTGAGTTGAGGGTAGAGTGCTTTTAACTCTTTGAATAACTTGACGTAATAATCCAATCCCAAGTCGGGGTGGTGTCCGCCTTGTAGCAAAAGCTGTTCGCCACCAAAAGCAAATGTTTCTTCAATTTTTTGCTTGTATTGCTCTATGGTGGTAACGTAGACCTCATCGTGGCCAGGGCGACGATAGAAGTTGCAAAACTTGCAATTTGCAATACAAACATTCGTGGTGTTGGAATTCCGATCGATGATCCAGGTCACCTTATCATTTGGTACTTGCTGCATTCGCAAGCGATGAGCTACGTGCATCAATTCCGCAGTGCTGGTATTTTCCAAAAGAAACACCCCTTCTTCCGCGCTCAAAAACTCCATTTTCAAGCCTCGGTGCAATAAGTCGTCAGTACGCATTTTACTAGATTTAGCTGTCTACACAACAAAAGTAACAAAACTAGGGTTTTGATATCTTTCATTTTTTTCTGAAAGATTCTAATATTCTGTTTGCTGAGAGAAAAACAATGTCCCTTTTCTGTTGTTAGAGAGACACCAATAGCCTTAGTATTGCGCAGAAAATNNAAATGAATCGTTTATTCAACTAATTATAAAAAACAGAATCGCATTTCAGTTTCGTGCTGTTCCTTATCTTCGCGACAGGTGTGTATGACATTGTTATAAATAATCCCCTTGCATGAAGCGATCAAGCCATTTGAAAAAACTGCGTACAGAAGAATTTGATTGTTTAATTATTGGCGGTGGAGCCAGCGGGGCAGGGTGTGCTTTAGATAGCGTATTGCGGGGGCATAAAACTGCACTGATAGAGAAAACTGATTTTGCGGCAGCTACCTCTTCAAAATCAACCAAGCTAATTCACGGAGGAGTGCGTTATTTGGAGCAGGCTTTCAAGAATTTTGACTTTGCTCAGCTAGCGCAAGTTCGCCATGGCCTAGAAGAACGGCATACGGTTTTGCAAAATGCACCCCATCTTGCACGTCCTCAAGCGTTGGTTACGCCGGTTTTTAGTTGGTTTGAAGGATTGTATTTTACCATTGGCCTCACGATTTACGGTTGGTTTGCATCTGGCAAGGATACACTGCCTGGAAGTAAATGGCTGAGTAAGGCTGCGGTGAAGAAAAGAATACCACGGATTTCCGATAATATCCATAGTGCCGTACTGTATTATGACGGCCAATTGGATGATGCACGCTACTGTCTGGCCCTTGTTCAAACAGCGGAAAAGGCCGGTGCTGTGGTGGCTAATCATGTTGAAATAACTGGTTTTGAAAAAAATGCAGCGGGCCAATTAACAGCAGCCCATGCCAAAGACCTGCAAACGGGGGAGGAAATCCTTATTAAGGCTAAAGTCTTCATCAATTGTACGGGCCCTTACGCCGATCACGTTCGGCAATTGGCTAACGAAGCACAAGTTCCTCGTATTCGCCCTAGTAAAGGGGTGCACGTTATATTACCTTATGAAGTCTTAGGAGGAGAAGATGCTTTGCTTATTCCTGAAACACCAGATGGTCGGGTAGTTTTTGCTATTCCTTTTCAGGGGAAACTTATGTTGGGAACTACCGATACGGAGTATAGTAATCTGGAAAAAGAACCTCAATTGGAAGCAGCAGAAGTCGATTTCCTTTTGGAAACATTGAATCCTTATCTCGATAAAAAAGTAAATGCTCAACAGGTCGTTTCCGGCTTTGGTGGCCTGCGCCCACTGATTGCCTCAGATCCGACAAAAGGAACAAAAGGATTGGTACGTGACCACGAGGTAGAACATGACAAAACGTCCAATCTGGTTAGCCTTTTGGGAGGTAAATGGACGACTTATCGCTTGATGGCCAAAGATACCATTGATTATATAGATGAGCACTTGTTGAACCAACAAAATACCTGCACAACGGATAAGCAAATATTGGTAGGAGGAGAAGGTTACACTTCGGGAGGTTGGAAAGAACTTGTAGGAATTAGCGGATTATCAGCGAGGACTTGTCAGTACCTACATGAGCATTATGGTAGCCGAGTAACTGTGCTGCTAGAAGTGCTAAATGAAAATGTTGCTTGGAAAAAAGAACTAGTAAAAGGTTATCCCTATCTACTGGGGGAGGTTGTTTATGCTGCCCGTTATGAGATGGCAGGAACAGTGAGAGATTTTTTAGCTCGGCGTGTTCGATTGGAAATCCTTGATTGGAGTGCTGCGCAGCAGGTGGCCGGTGAGGTTGCAAAAGCAATGGGACAGGAGCTAGGTTGGGAGGAAGGCGATTCTCTGAAAGCAGCAGAAGGGTATATCGAGCAGCTTTCTGCAATACGAGAGTTGGCCCAAACTTAGCAAAAAAAGAAAGGCGCAGGCCGCTATTCCTCTGATTGTAATTTATTTTTTTCTAAATTACAATCACATATACTAGACAGAAAAAGAAGTTTCTAAAACTAACGAAATAAAGGTGATGAACGAGCAACGCCCCTGGTTACAGCACTACCCACAAGGTGTACCTGCTAATATTGACGCTGATGTTTTTCCAAATTTGATTGGCGTATTAGACGATATTTTTGAAAAGTACGGTCCTCAAAAAGCCTTCTCCTGTATGGGTAAAGAGTTGACGTACCGGCAAATCGAACAACAATCGCGTCAATTTGGGGCATACCTTCATTCGCGAGGGCTACAGCCGGGGGATAAGGTTGCATTGATGATGCCTAATATGCTCCAGTACCCTATTGCCTTGTATGGTGCTTTTCGGGCAGGATTAGTGGTTGTAAACACCAACCCGCTTTACACGCCGCGGGAAATGAAACACCAGTTTAATGACTCGGGAGCCAAAGCAATCATTATTGCTGAGAACTTTGCCGCTAACCTGGAGGCGATTCTAAAAGAAACTTCTATAACAACGGTAATCACCACTAGTATTGGCGAGCTGCTGGGCTTCCCAAAAAAGATCGTTGTTAACTTCGTTGTTCGTAAGTTGAAAAGAATGGTGCCCAAGTTTAATATTTCGAATACGGTTACCTTCTCAGAGGCCCTTAGTCAGGGAAAGAAATTCAAGTTGCCGGAATTCACAAGTAATCCTGAGGATGTTGTAGCACTTCAATATACGGGAGGTACTACCGGCGTTTCAAAAGGTGCTATGCTTACCAATCGCAACTTGGTAGCAAACATGATGCAGATTCGTGCCTGGATGATGCCCCAGTTAAAAGAGAAAGAAGAAATAGTGCTGTGCCCGCTTCCGCTCTATCATATTTTTGCCTTTACGGTAAACTGTATGGCATTAGCGAGCATTGGTTCACTCAATGTATTGGTCACCAATGCCCGTGATCTAGGTTCGGTAATTCAGGCAATGAAGGATTACCCCGTCACCTTGATGACAGGTGTGAATACCTTGTTCAATGCTTTACTTAATCATCCTGATTTCGGAACCGTAGATTTTAGTACGCTCAAAATTACCGTTGGAGGAGCTATGGCCATTCAAAAGGCCGTAGCGGAAAAATGGCAACAAACAACAGGTTGTATCCTGTCGGAGGGCTACGGTATGACCGAAGCAAGCCCTGTCGTAACGACCAATCCGCTCAACGGAACAGGGCGTATTGGTACCATTGGTTTACCGATTCCCTCCACCAGTGTTCGTATCTGGGATGAAGAAAAAGGAGTGTGTGCCACAGGTGAGGTCGGAGAAATACAGGTAGAAGGTCCTCAGGTTATGAAAGGGTACTACAATCGCCCTGATGAAACAGCTAATACTATTCGTGAAGGCTGGCTCTGTACCGGGGACATGGGAGTTATCGACGAAGAAGGTTTTGTGAAAATTGTCGATCGAAAAAAAGACATGATCCTTGTTTCTGGCTTCAATGTTTACCCCAATGAGGTGGAAGATGTTGTAGCCAGTCACCCAAAAGTGCTAGAGGTTGCCGCAATAGGTATACCTAGTGATAAGTCGGGCGAAGTGGTCAAGATTTTTGTTGTAAAAAAAGACAAGTCTTTAAAAGAAAAAGAACTGATTGAGTATTGTCGCGAAAACCTCACAGGTTATAAGGTTCCTAAAGAAGTGGAATTCCGTGATGAACTTCCAAAGACGAATGTTGGCAAAATTTTGCGACGGGCATTACGAGAGGAGTAAGGGGATTATCCCAATACCTTTCTTAGCCAGTTTCCTTCCGTTTTATACAATAGTAATAGAATAGCTAAAAACACGAAGCTATTCCCGATCAAGCGATATATCATTTGATCAGGTAAAAATGAGGTTATGACGATAGTCAAGCCCCAACCGCCAATTGCCAGCAACAGGTAATAGGCCATTCGTCCTAGGTTATAATCCACTGGCCAGAGCTTGCGGGTGAGCCAATAGCCAGCTACCGCCATGGTGAAAAAGCAGATCAAGCTAGCCCAAGCCGGGGCATAAATATTCATACTGGGGATAAAGATGATATTGAAGGCCAGGGTAATAATTGTACCTAAAAGCGCAATGTAGCCCGCCCAGCGGGTTTGGTCGGTGAGTTTGTAGCCAATTGAAAAATTATAGAACAGACCTAAAAAGAAGTTGGCGACCAGCAATATGGGTAATATGCCCAAACCCTCTCGGTAATCTTCGCCCAAAAACATCTGAATCAACTCCAGGTAAAACATAATTCCGATGAAGGCCAGGCTCCCTACCAATGCAAAGGCCCGAGCAACATCTGCATAGATGGCCTTGTCTTGAGAAACCGCGGATTGCCGGAAAAAGAAGGGTTCTGCCGCGTAATTAAAGGCTTGTACAAAGAGATTCATGAGTACAGCTAGCTTGGCTGCTGCTGCATACATTCCCCCTATGTCGAGATTGGCTTCTGTAGAGTTTGTTCCAAAGTATTTCAATAGTGTTGTGCCTGCCAACTGATTGATGATTCCAGCGATAGCGGCAATGACTAATGGCAAAGCGTAGTTGAGCATTCTTCGCCACAAGTCGGTTGCAAAGCGCCATGCTAAATGACGATATAGAGGTGCCAGCCACAAAAGGCTTGTTCCACTGGCGATTAAATTGGCCCAGAAAACGTAGGCAATACGATGCTCGGGATTGTAAATACTTGTGACAAAGGTGTAATCGTGTGCTAATAGCCAGGGGCACCCTTCCAGGAAAAAGAAGACCAGGAGGATATTGAGCGCAAGCGCACCAAGCTTAATAGCAGCAAAGCGCAAGGGGCGACTTTCCATTCGTAGCTTGGCGAATGGGATGGCGGCAAGGGCATCAAACGCAATAATAAGCGTAAAAATACGAACATAATCTGCTCTGTCGGGGTATTTTAACCAGGTAGCAATTTGTGGTGATAAACAGAGAAGTAAACCAGCGAGCGCCACTGTCGTGCCGATAATGGTAAGGGAAGCCGTAGAGAAAACAGTATCCTGGTCATGTTTTTTGTCTCCCGATTCTTGTTGCCCGCGACTGGCAAACCGAAAAAAAGCGGTTTCCATTCGGTAGGTAAACAATACGAGTAGTATAGCAATCCAGAAATACAGATCGTTAACGATTCCGTATTCTTCCCGTAAGAATACCCTGGTAAAATAGGGGGTAAGGATGATCCAGTTGACCACTCGCCCTAGAATACTGCTTATTCCGTAGATGGCTGTTTCGCCAGCCAATTTTTTTAGTAATGCCATACGCCTCAAAGATAATGCTATTGCCAGCTTATACGTTACTAATAATAATTTTCTGGTCTTAACGAAAAGAATCCATCAAATAGCACCCGACCAAATTCCTGTAAGCCAAATATGAACACATTCAAAATTTAACGCTAACTTCGCCGATCGGCCAATAACTACACATGCTATGATTAATATCCAACTACTCAAATCTATCTGTCAGGCCCCTGGAGCACCGGGTTTTGAGCAACGTATTCGCGAACTCGTACTGAAGGAAGTAACCGATTTGGTAGATGAGGTTTCGGTAGATAACATGGGCAATGTTATTGCTGTTAAGCGTGGGCAATCCCGTAAGAAGGTGATGATTGCTGCCCACATGGATGAAATTGGTTTTATTGTCAATCATATCGACGACGAAGGTTTCCTTCGTTTCCTACCGCTAGGAGGGTTTGATCCCAAAACATTAACCTCGCAACGGGTGATTGTTCATGGCCGCAAGGATGTCATTGGTGTGATGGGATCCAAGCCTATTCACTTAATGAAGCCAGAAGAACGCACCAAGCAAGTTCCACTTCAGGAGTATTTCATCGACTTGGGAATGAGTAAGGAAGAGGTTCACAAGCTTGTTAGGCTTGGAGACCCTGTAACCCGTGAGCGTACGCTGATAGAAATGGGTGATTGCGTTAATAGCAAATCTATCGATAACAGGGTTTCTGTTTTCATTTTATTGGAAGCACTTCGAGCACTCAAAGACCAGGAGGTGCCTTATGATATATATGGTGTCTTCACTGTGCAGGAAGAAGTAGGCTTACGTGGGGCTATTTCAGCAGCTCACCTGATTGATCCTGATTTTGGTTTTGGCCTAGATGTCACGATTGCCTTTGATGTGCCGGGCGCTCAGGGGCACGAAAAGGTTACCCAGTTAGGTAAAGGAGCAGCCATCAAAGTACTTGATGGTACAGTTATTAGTGATTATAGAATGGTCAACTACCTCAAGAAGACCGCTACTCAAAACAATATCCCTTGGCAAGTAGAACTTCTGCCTGCGGGAGGGACCGATACGGCGGGCATTCAGCGCTATGGTAAGAAGGGAGCTATTGCAGGAGCCATCTCGATTCCACTACGCAATATGCACCAGACGATAGAAATGGCTCATAAAGGCGATATCCAGCACTGTATAGAATTACTCACCCTGGCGATTAGCCGCTTGGATCAGTACAATTGGGACTTTTCTAATACAGATGATGATGGAACTACGACCTCTAAGCAAGAAGAGGATACGTTCTTTTAAAGGTTGCTATGTACTAAGTTTCGTTATTGTTAATATTTTCTAAAAAAAATATCGCTACGCAATGCCTTGTTAATCAGGATGCTGTGTGTTTGTTTTTGTTTTTTTAAATAAAAATGAAAAAATCGGGGAACTAATCCGAGGGCTACTTCGGTTAGTCTTGTCGTGTACGCACGGGAAAGCCCCGGCAGGAACGTGTTGCACACGTAACTTTAAAAATCTATTTTTATGGTTCTGATGGCTAACAACGACGTAAGACAAAGGGTCTTTGAGCGCGAGTTTCTTCCAGAGCTCGGCGCCTTGTACGGATTTGCCTTCCACCTCACATATGATGAGGCGGCAGCAGAGGATCTTGTGCAGGATACGATCGAGCGAGCCATCAAAGCTATCGATCAGTACCGGCAAGGTACCAACGCCAAGGCATGGTTATTTAAAATCATGCGTAATCATTTCATCAACGGCTACCGCAAAAAGTCGCGGCGCCCGAACATGGTAGATTACGAAGATGTGGCTGCAATTATCCCAGATACGGATACGCAGAGCATACCTTCCTTGATGGATTGGAATGACGAGAGCCTCCTGGATATGGTAGGCGATGAACTCTCCGCAGCAATGTACCGATTATCTGAAGATTTTCGGACCGTGATTGTGTTGAGTGATCTGCAGGACTTCAAGTACGAAGAGATCGCAGAAATCCTCGAAGTTCCTATCGGAACAGTTCGTTCACGACTGTTTCGGGCTCGAAACTTGCTGGCTAAAGATTTGCAGGATTATGCCGCTGAAAACGGCTTTACTAATAATCGTAACCAAGATTCATAACCTTGCCTAGTGCAGGTTGAGCCTTACCTAAGAAGAACGTTTTCCTTTTACCCGCTTTTTCTATTGTCAACTTCCAAAATGATTACCCTTGCAGGTAAAAAGGAAGCGTTCTTCGTCGGGGAAACAACAAAGATCATGCTAACGAATTCGTTCTCAACGCAAAATTCAATTTACGCTGTCGTCCAACCATCCAGTTGGGTTACAGCGTTTTTTGTGTCTGATAATGATCGATCATGGCCCTGTTGTTTTTTAGGGATTCAACGGCATTGGCAAAGAAATTTTACAGCCATGAGAGATCAGAATTTTCAAGAACTGATGAGCAAGTTCGGCAATCGAAATTTGCTAGATGATGGCCCCGGTAGCGTCAGTGAAACCCAACCTTGTCATACCGTTGGTGAAGCGAAACCCAGTATAGAAGAACAGTTAGATAGTCAGTTAGCCTTTAAGCAGTTTTTAAAACGTAGCCTTCCTAATATTAAACCCTCCTCCGAGTTCATTCAGTCGATTAAAGACCGCATCAAAATTATTGATGCCCCAGAGAACTCGCTCTAGTCATTGATTTTTGTTTTTTATTGTCAAACTATTGCCAGTCCGGTGATAGAAGGGACTATATTGTCCATTAGCTACTGGTTCTTGGTTGACGAGTAGTTGGCCAGTCAATAGCTATGTCATTTCTCCTCTGACAGTTTTTAGGTTGTTTCTAAAGAGCAGCACGAAAACTGTCAGAGGATTATACTTTTGACGTGTATCACTTTACTCCGCTTATTCTGTTTCTTTTTTTTGTTACTCCTACGAAGGGGCAGGAACAGCTTCCACTTGAATATCAATTACAAATAGCGCAGCAAGGGCTTGATTGGTTTTCACCAGAAGTACCATACAAAGTACTAAGAAACCCTTCCATGGTTTTTCAGGAGTATGATTTTGCTGTGAATTTGAGGAAAGAAAAGTTGGAGATTCGATACCTTTTTGTTCCCGTCGAACCTGATAGCGACCAGGCTTTGATTCCTCATTTGAGTGCTTCTCGTATGGCTATGCATCTTGCTAGCAACGCAGAAGACAGCTACCTCGTTGCTCACGAGGTGGATTCAGCTGTAATGGATACCGTTTATCATGCAGATTGGGTGCAGATTTATTTTTTTAAGCCTAAACAGGTTTTTAGTGCTTCCGAAAATTGTCAGATGCTTGCCTTTTATCGGGAAGGTTTAGGCTTGTGTTATGCCTTCTTGCTCTTTGATGATCCCCCTGTGACCTTACCTGAGCGAATGAATTTGATGAGGTTTAGGCCTCGGAATTTACCTAAGTAAGTCCTTCTTATCGGAACATATCTTCATCTAATAAATCATCCTCTAGAGTCTGATGATCCTTTTGGGCATATTTGGGCATTTGTTGATAGGCAAGATACGCACAGATAGCACCGACAACTATACCAATAAGATTGAGGGTTAACTCAGGTATATCTTCAATACGCTGGCCCATCAGATCAAAGGCTATTGCCATAACGATACCTGCTACAAACTGCGTCAGGAAATAAGCAGCAAAACCAATAGCTCCCCACTGAAACTTGTTGAGGCCTAGTTCTCCTGCCTTATTCACAAAGGCGATAATTATTGCGATAATTACAATCATAGTAGTCGGATATAAATTTTTAAGGGCTATCAGGGTCGCAAAAATGATCTTACTTTTTGATTTATATTTTCACCACCCTATGAAAGCGCTATAAAGAAACAAGGTACTTTATTGATATAGAAAATTAAAGGAAGAAAATAAAATTTCCCCTTTGTATTTCTTACTTTAGAAGACTATAACGATACTCTTTCTAATTAATCTTCACAAAGGGCCTTGTCCATACGTTAAGAAAAGTAAAAAAACTTGTTGAGCTACGCGAGGCGATCTATTTTTACACAAATTATCTATCTGCTTATGCATTTTCTACGCTTACTCTTGCTGGTTGGTCTAACCATCTTCGCCTTTGCGTGTGACACAGACACTCCTGCTTCTAATGAAACCACGACCACGGCAACAGAGGAGCACCCTCCTCGGGCAACCGATACTTTTGATTTAGATGGGTTTACGGCAAGTTACGAAAACACAAACCGCCTGGATTGGCAGCGCCCTAATCTTATCATAGGGTTACTAGGGAAAGGGGACCTCTCTAATAAAGTAGTCGCAGATATTGGTACAGGAAATGGCTTTTTTGCGAAACGGATTACACCACTTGCCCAAAAGGTTGTCGCACTGGATATTGATCAAACATTCCTGAACTATGTAGATAGTACAAGCATGATTGAATTATCTGAGACAGAAAGAGCCCGTTTGGAAACCCGACTAACGCCATCTGATTCGCCTAACCTGTATACACAGGAAGTAGATGCTGTTTTGATTGTGAATACGTTTATGTACATAAAAAATAAGTTGGAATACTTACAAAAGTTGAAGCCAAAGATCAAAGAAGGTGGTCGCCTAGTGATTGTAGATTTCAAACGTAAGCGAACACCAATTGGGCCTCGGCCTTATGAACATCGTGCCCCTCTTTATGTCGTGGAAGACTTGCTTTATCAAGCTGGATACAAAAATATTCAGGCCATAGATACAGAACTGAACTATCAGTACATTTTGGTTGCAGACCTTTAGTTTGTTCTAAAGAGCATAATGGGGAAACAAACTTAGAATAAGTCTAAATAAACTAACACTAAAGCCAACCGAATCGCGGATCAGTTGTTACCTTTGTATTATTATTGTAAAGCAAAGTAACCATGGAAAATACCACCGCTACTAAAAGTCCGGTGCTTTTGTATACGGAGCAGACTCCGAATCCTGAGTCATTAAAGTTTGTAACCAACCGGATGCTGTACCGGGGTACAGCCGATTTTCGGGAAGAAGACCTTGCTCGTGAATGGTCTCCCCTTGGGACTGCTTTGTTTGACCTTCCTTATGTAAAGGGGGTTTATATCTCTAATAATTTTGTTACCGTAACCAAGGAGTTCAACTATGCCTGGGAGGATATTATGCTTAAACTCAAAGAGTTTATCAAGGCATATGTCCAGGAAGATAAGTTGATCATCAAAGACGGTTTTACGGAAGCAATGGATGCTATCGAAGCCGAGCGCGGTGCTAGCTACGATTATAGCGAAGACGACGCAGAGATTGTCAATAAAATCAAAGAACTTATTGATACTTACGTAAAACCAGCTGTAGAAATGGATGGTGGTAATATCGAGTTCAAGCACTTCAAAGAAGGCATTGTAACGGTAATTTTGCAAGGTTCTTGCAGTGGCTGTCCAAGCTCTACCGTTACCCTCAAGTCTGGTATTGAAGGAATGCTTAAGCGTATGTTGCCTCAGGTAAAAGAGGTTGTGTCAGAAATGGGCTAGAAACGTTACTTTCTAGCTTTTTCCAATTCTTTTTCCATTGCTGTCACCATTGATTTAGACAGCAATTCGCCTGTTTTTCGAAAACTGTCCCAGTCTTCGGAAGAAGGCTCTGTGCCTTGTTCTAGCTGTTGGTACAGTTTGTTAAACCAGCCAAAATACTGCATAAAAGGTTCTTCATCTTCTAGGAGGATATTGATGTCTGCGGTGTCAACATTCTGGTAAGAATTATCTTGAGCATATTGCCCCATGATTCGTAATGTCGCCAACTCCACTTGCTGGGCTTTGCCGGGGCGTGTCAGGCGTTGATAGCGTTTACGGTCGGTGAAAAACGTCCCTGTTTTACTGGGTATGGTAGTCGCCAGAAATAGTGCTAAGGAAACTAAGCCACCCGAAAAAATAACGGTATTCCAAGGCGTCTCTAAAAGGGTAGAAAGATAAAGCAGGATTATTCCTCCTAATAAGGAAGTTAACGGTCCCGCAATAATAACGCGGGCAAATTTTTTAGCATTGGCGGGGTCATTATTGACAGGTGTTGTAGCAGCTATCCCTCCATAGTGGCCAAGGTTGGTGTTGAGGTACCATTTTATTTTTTCATCTTCTTGCTTAACTCCTAAAGGGCCAACAACAAATATTGCAAATCTAAATCCTTGTGCCAGCCCTGTAAGTAGATGGCCCAATTCATGGAGTCCTAGCATCAGAAAGGCCATAATAAAGATGCCGGTGAATGTTACTATTTTAGCTAGAGTAGACTCCGCTTTCGGAAAATCAAAAGCAGGGATTTTCTCAATGAGATAGATGGAAGAAAATACGAGTAATACCAGGATAGTGAGCTCGATAAAGCTCTTTAAGCGTTTATTGTTTTTCATCAGAGCGACTATTTTGATTTAAAAATAAAGAAAATATTACTAATTGTATTATATTCGTCTAATCATAGGAATTGTTATTTATCAGCGGTTATTTCGAGTAAGGTCTTCCCACAATCAGCGGTTATCACTCTTTCTTCCAGGAATTTATCCGACCTTACTCTCAGACTTAATTATTACCAAGCATGTTGGTTAAAACTTTTGCCAGCGCTGTAGAAGGCGTTGATGCACGTACAATTACCGTTGAAGTAAACACTGGTGGCAACGCTGCCTTTGATGGGAAACAATTCTACCACTTAGTAGGCTTACCAGATAATGCTGTGCGTGAGGGCATGATGCGGATGGAACCCGCCTTGAAAAACAGTGGCTATGAAGTGATTCGCCTGCGCACCATTGTCAACCTCGCTCCTGCGGATATCCGCAAAGAAGGGGCCGCTTATGATCTTCCTATCGCTTTGGCTTATTTGGCCGGTTCACGGCAAATTTTAGCTGATGACCTGGATAAATATGTCATTATGGGTGAGCTTTCGCTTGATGGAAGTTTACGCCCGATCAAAGGCGTATTGCCAATGGCTATTCAGGCACGTAAAGAAAAATTTAAAGGACTCATTTTACCCAAGGCCAATGCCCGGGAAGCCGCTATTGTGGATGGCATAAAAGTCTACGGCGTCAATAATCTGGCCGAAGCGGCGGCTTTTTTGGATGGCACCCTTGAACTGACGGCCACTTTCGTAGAAACACGCGACGAGTTTGCTGCCAATGAGGGTAATTACGATGTCGATTTTTCGGATGTGAAAGGGCAAGAGAATATTAAGCGGGCGCTGGAAATTTCTGCAGCTGGAGGTCATAATGTTATTCTAATAGGCCCTCCTGGTGCGGGTAAAACCATGCTTGCGCGGCGTTTGCCTACCATTCTTCCGCCATTGGATTTGCGAGAAGCTTTGGAAACCACTAAAATTCATTCTGTTGCGGGCGTTCTCCCCGCAGGTTCGGCACTGGTGACTCAGCGACCTTTTCGTTCGCCGCACCATACAATTAGTGATGTCGCTTTGGTAGGTGGCGGTTCTAATCCTAGTCCTGGAGAAATAAGCCTAGCTCATAATGGCGTACTTTTCCTTGACGAACTTCCAGAGTTTAAACGAACTGTCCTCGAAGTGATGCGGCAACCGATGGAAGAACGCCGCGTGACGATCTCCCGAGCTCGGGTAACGGTGGATTACCCTGCCAGTTTTATGCTCGTCGCTTCGATGAACCCTTGCCCTTGTGGTTATTTTAATCATCCAGAAAAAGAGTGTGTTTGTGGGCCAGCTGTTGTGCAGCGATATCTCAATAAGATCAGCGGCCCTTTGCTGGATAGAATAGACCTTCATGTAGAAGTTACTCCTGTATCTTATGATGAACTTTCCAGCAATGAGCGCCCTAGTGTGAAAAGTAAAGATATCCGTGAGCGTGTCATTTTGGCTAGGAAGGTGCAGACAGAACGTTATGCAGAATTGCCCAAAATTCATTCTAACGCACACATGCCCAGTAGGATGGTTAGGGAAGTTTGCCAAATTAATCAACCAGGAACCTTGCTAATTAAAAAAGCGATGGAGCGTCTACAGCTATCAGCGCGAGCTTATGACCGAATTTTAAAAGTTGCCCGAACGATCGCAGATCTTGGCGGCAGTGCAGAAATAAAAATCGAGCACCTGGCCGAAGCCATCCATTTTCGGAGTTTAGACCGGGAAGGGTGGATGGAGTGATAAGTGTTTATTGGTTCGATGGTTTGTTTGTTTGTTTGTTTGTTTCACACTACCTGGGCAAAAGACAAGCTTTTAAAAACAACTTGTCGTATCTTAGCCGAATGCAAATCATCTCCTATAACGTCAACGGAATTCGTGCTGCGGCACGGAAAGGCCTCGCTGAGTGGCTGTCCACAAATAATTATGATATCGTCTGTCTGCAAGAGTCCAAGGCTTGGCCGGATCAGGTAGATATGAGTGAATTTGAAGCACTTGGTTATCACCATCATTGGCACTCTGCTGAGAAAAAAGGCTATAGCGGCGTCGTCACCTTAAGTAAAGAAAAGCCCACGCTTGTGGTAGAAGGCTGTGGGCTGGAGAAATACGACAAAGAAGGACGTATAATACGAACAGATTTCGGAGAATGGACCTTGCTTAATTGTTATTTCCCTTCGGGAACCACTGGTGATGTCCGTCAGGATTTCAAAATGGAATTCTTGGCCGATTTTCAAGCCTGGGTGGAAGAACTTCGCAAAGAGCGTCCGCAGTTGATCGTTGTAGGAGACTATAATATAGCCAACCATCCAATCGACATTCACAACCCTGTAAGTAATAAAAAATCGTCGGGCTTTTTACCTGATGAGCGGGCTTGGCTCTCAGCATGGTTTGAGAATGGGTTTACAGATGCTTTCCGTTCGCTACATCCAGAGAAAGTAGAATATAGCTGGTGGAGTTACCGAGCGAATGCGCGAGCCAATAACAAAGGTTGGCGGATTGATTATCAATCTATTTCTGATAATCTTGTGGGTAAAATACAAACAGCACATCACTTACCGGACGCCGTGCACAGCGATCATTGTCCTGTGTTTTTAGAGATTGATTTGTGATCTATACCATTTAGTGCCGGGTAAGGCAAATACTATCTTCGTGCCAAAGAAGAACTGGTTATGAGATCTTGCGGTGGGAAGATTTTCAGTAGGCAGGTGGATTAGGACAATCGCTCTCTTAATACCTCTGCTGCTGCCGTGAGTACTTCCTCTGTTTTGGCGAAGCATATACGTACCACCCTTTCGTCACTTTCGACAGAGCGAAAAGCAGAAACAGGGATGACGGCTACCCCAATCTCGGTGGTGAGCCAACTGGCAAACTCCAGGTCTGGAGCATTAGATATTTGTCGATAATCAAAAAGCTGAAAATAGGTACCTGCGCAAGGTAGAGGCTGTAAAGGCAAACCTTCCAAACGTTGGAGTAAGAAGTCTCGCTTTTGTTGGTAGAAAGAACTCAGGTTACCGTAAGTGTCGGGATTCTTTAGGTAATCAGCCAGCGCGTATTGGACGGGGGTGTTCACAGAGAAAACATTGAATTGATGAATTTTCCGAAATTCTTTCATCAGGTAATCTGGGGCTAAACAGTAACCGACTTTCCACCCTGTGGAGTGGAAGGTTTTTCCAAAAGAATAGGTGGCAAATCCTCTCTTGAACAAGGCAGGGAAATCGAGTAGGCTATAGTGTCTCTGTCCATCATACACCAGTTGCTCATACACTTCGTCACTCAGTACAAAAATATCAGTGCCTGCTACTAATTGCTCTAGTTGTTCCCAGTCTTTTTTTTGCCAAATGGTACCAGTCGGGTTATGTGGCGTATTGAGAATGATGAGCCGGGTACGGTCTGTCAAGCGTTTTGCAAAAGCTTCCCAGTCGATTTGATAGTCAGAATACGTCAATTGGTAAGCAACTACTTTTCCGCCAGATAATTCTACAACAGGGCGGTAACTATCATAAGCAGGCTCAATAAGAATGACCTCATCTCCTGGGCGCACGACGGTTGTAATCGCGCAAAAAATGGCTTGGGTAGCGCCAGAGGTAATGGTTATTTCGGTTTCAGGGTTGATGCTATTACCTGAACTTCGTTCATGCTTGGCGGCTATTACTTTTCTCAATTCCGGCAACCCTGGCATTGGGGCGTATTGATTATGGCCACTTTCCAAGTGTGAATTTACCAGTTGGCGTAATTCAGCGGGTGGGTCGTAATTCGGAAATCCCTGTGATAAATTAATTGCTCGGTGTTCTTTGGCCAGTGCCGACATTACCGAAAAAATACTGGTGCCGGTATTCGGTAATTTGGAAGTAAAATTAGTGGTGGGCATAAAGTGGAATTGATAAGTTGAGGGACAAGCTCTAATCTCTACTTTCGACAAGATAAAAAATAAGTGCTCCCCATCGCTTATATTTAACAGCCTATAAATCTTAATACTCTTACTATGAGCTCAATGAACTTTCCGGAATTGGTTTCTTTAGGAAGCGTCGCTTTTGATGCGCATTCCAGTTTTATGACGGGGCCTGCATTGGCTCCTTCTCGAATATTGGAATGTTTGTACAGTGATTCCAGCAATTACTGGACGGAACGTGGTTTTAATCCTCTTGAAGACAAGTGTTTCTCTAATGATGGACCTTTGAGTTATTCTGATTACCTGGGTATTCAAAAAGTAGCACAGCAAAGAATTCAGCAGGGCAAACGTTTACTCACACTAGGAGGCGACCATTCTATTAGCTACCCTTTGATGAGAGCTCATCGGGAATTTTACCCTGATTTTGCAATTTTACAGATTGACGCACACGGCGATTTGTACGATAATTTTATGGGAAATCCTCACTCTCATGCCTGCCCGTTTGCACGCATTATGGAAGAAGGCCTCTGTGATCGGTTGGTGCAAGTAGGTATACGTACACTGAATCCACACCAACGCCAGCAAGCCGATAAGTTTGGAGTTGAGCAGATCGAGATGAGGCACTTTTCTAAAAAAATAAGAGACCTACATTTTAACCGCCCACTTTATATAAGCTTGGATATGGACGGTATAGACCCTGCTTTTGCACCCGGCGTTTCTCATCATGAACCTGGTGGACTGAATGTTCGTGAGGTACTTGATTTGTTACATAGCCTCGATGTTCCTATTGTTGGCGCTGACATAGTAGAGTACAACCCTCATCGCGATCCGGTAGGGATTACAGCTGCCTTAGCGGCTAAACTGACGAAAGAGATATTGGAGCTAATGCTGGAGAATTCGTAAAACGAGCTCTAAAAAGCGAAGGCTCTGCCAAAGCAGAGCCTTCCAAATAGATTCGCGTATTATGCATACATCTTGAAGTGAGGCCAGCCTATTTGGTATCAATATGTTGCTAAGACCTCACTGTGTTTTGCCGTTAGCACTTGGTCGTTTTTTGCCAAGTGAAACTTCTTACGATCGCTTATTGTACTGCAAAACGGACAGTCTGTTCTCCTTGTTGATCACGCCAACGTAGCAGATAGGTGCCTCTAGCGAGCGTACCAATTGCGATGTTTTCCTGGTAATGAGAAGATGTTAGCTCCAGTTGTTTCTCCTGCATTACCTGCCCTGTCATGGATAGGATTTGCCAGCTTGCATCGCCAGTGCCAACTTGATCGAGGTGTAGCTGAAACTGATCGTTAATCACCGGATTAGGAGCAACCTGGATAGTGCGTTCATTGATATTGATGAGGTTTGCAGATTCTGGGTTTTGTATTCCTCCGGTCTGGCAATCAGTGCCTTCATAGATTCGTACGTTGCGGAACCAGGAATTACCATCTCGGCTACCACCATCATGATCGGTGCTGAAAAAGAGTCGATCGGTCAAGCCTACATAAAATTCACCTACTGGGATCGTGTAAGATTGCCAATCGACTCCGGTGTAGTTGTCATAGTTAGTTATGCCCCAAGTTTGGGTACCGTGTACCTTGAAGGTGTAGCCGTAGGAAATGCTTTCGTTGTTGTCAAAACCAATGCCATGAATTTCTCCTTGGCGAGTGGATTTGAAATCGAAAGCAATCACGGTGTTCCTGGTAACTTCATAGCTCATGGCAATAGACTTCCAGGCATTATTAGCCATGTACAGTGTTTGTCCGTCGTCTAAAACGGAATATTGCCCGATGTCTTGATTTACACCGTAGGAGTCAATCGTATAATCATTGAAGTTGATGGATTGGCAATCATCGCCTTGTTCTTCCTCGAAAGGAAGACAAAAACTTACGCTTTCTGTACCCGGAAATTCACCTCCTTGTGCGATCAATTGCTGAGTACCATCAAGAAGGGTGTAGCTNNGTAGGTACAGCAAATACCGTCGTTATAAGCATCATTGATTTGGAAAGTGTAGCATGCTGCTGGCAGACACAATGTATCGATCAATAACTGATTGGCTACTGTTTTGGGGTAAGGCCCGCCTTGAGCAACTATCGCTCCCTGAGGGTTGGTCAGTGTCCACGTTGTTTCGGGGCTGTAGGTGTCCAGTTGTAGGCGTAGGAAAAGTTGCTCTTGTTCGCAACTCGTTACTGGAGGGTTACCTCCGCCACCAGTACCGCCACCAGTACCGCCTCCACCACTAGTGGTGCAAGCAGATAAACAAGTAGCTGCGGCTACCCGGTTGCGGATCAAATTACCTGGTTGGGTACCAAAACCACGGCTGAGGTTGATGCCTACTTGTGATAAGTGACAGTAAGACATAATGGTACCGCCACCTGATGGCAAACCAGGACTGGCACATCCTCCTTCTGTATAGCCAGGGCAACCGTCAATAGCCGTGCTGTTGCCATTCCATACACATGCATGTGTGTGCTGAGATCCAAGTAAGTGCCCCAGTTCGTGGGCTACGACCATTACCGACCAGGAATAAGTGGGGACCTGGTTAAAGGTACTCCCAATCCCAGCGTAGCTCATTTTAGCAATTGTATATGGATGACAAAGGCCATTCACAACGGCAATGCCACCACTTGCTTGATAAGATAATAGTTGCGCCAAATCACCATTAAAACTGGTGCGTTGATTTTGAAAATCAGTGAGCATCTGACCACTACTGGTAGAGCTGTATGGGCTAGGGGTGTTCCATACCAAGACTTCTGAAATGCTCATGTTGATTTGCTCGTTGGCGTACAAAGTAGCAACCTGATTAAAGAGCGCTTCAACGTACTGCACTGTCGCCTGAACACTTCCTTTGTCTTGATAAATATCGTAGTTAACCTCGAAATAAATCTGGACACAATCGCTTAAGTCCCGGCTGTTATCAACCAGTTCTGCCAACTCTTCCCGTAGGTATCCTTCGCCGGAATCTGGTGTGGCACAAGAAAAGGTCTGTTCCTGAAAAATTTCACGATCCTGATAAAAAACGTAATCATTGGTTAGTGATCTCTCAGCGCCTGGTGCAGCCGGTTGTCGGCCAAGTACCCAGTTGCCTCCAATTGTAGCGCTGCTGACGAGGCCAATCACTTCGCCTTCAAGTACGCTGAATGCAACGATAGAGTTGGGGTCACCAGCAACAATCCCCTGGTAATGAACAGCCGATTTGACGGCAACCGGTGCGTGGGTAGCGCTTTCAATGACTATTGGGATAGTGCGGTCTATTTTTACTAGTTGTAATATGATCTGATCTTCTCCTTCAACGGGGAGTTCCAGACTCAATGTCGTGGGTGCTTCGTGGTGGAGGGCGGAACTACGCTCTTCATCCAGCTGTAAAATGTGAAATTTCTCTACTTCCTGAATATCACTTGTTCTGTTCTTTTCTGTAGCAAATAATGGTGTTGTTTCTTGAGTAGTAAAAACCGTTTGTAATGCTTGAACCCGGGCAGCGGGTGCAAGGTTAGAATTGTTGTTTTGGGCAAATAGATTAGCTTGTGTGACTATGATAAATAGGCACAATAGTTGCATCACTTTCATCGTGATTTGTTTGTTTTTGGGTCCAAATCAATCCCTGTCTGTACGACCTTAGTATCCCCTAAGTACTATGCTAAAAGTAGCGTACGGCCTATCCAGTACAGGACGTTGATCCTGAAAATTAGTTTACAAGAGGGTTGGTTGCAAGTGAGCTAATTGTCTAGTTCGTGTACTGACAATCAGTTTCTTACAAAGCATTGCTCATCCTTCCGGCGCCAGACGGATAGGCAAAGAGGTGGCCGTTAACTGCATATACAGCTTCGTGGCCGCCAGGCCAAACTTGGTGGTGTACGCGAATCAACTGAGGTATCCAACAAGCGGGATTACTTGCTGAATAAAAAAGACATGTTCAAAGGATAGGTTTGTAAAGGGTCACCTTTTAAAGAGGTGAGTTTCATGGAGGGGAAATAACAGAGGCGAGCCTCGTCAGTTCTCCCGTTTTAAAGTCAAAATTATAAACGCGAAGATCAGCTAAAAATTTCCAGAAGTCTAGCTTGCAACGGCTCCGTTTATTGTACGGGGTCATAATTGCAGGAAACGGTGACAATTTGCACTACTTTTTTTTCATTCTGGCACAATAAAGGCATTTTGAGGAAATACCAAGGTTGCTTTTTTAGTTTGCAAGGCAACAGGAATATAGCTAAAACAAGTATCCCGAACCATAGCTTTGGCCATGGTTCGGGATATTTTAAACGCACTTTTATTTTACGATCAGTGCCTGCGCTTATTTTACGATAACTAGTTTGACCGATTGTGCGATCTTCAAACTATGGCTGTTTAAGGTAAAGTAGTAGGTGCCGTTTTGCAAATCTGCTACATCAACGGCGAGTTTATTTTGTCCAGCATTGAACTGCTCACGCGCAACGTTTCTTACTAAATTACCATCTGCGTCACGCAAATCAATTTGCATGGTAGCTGCTTCTGGTAGCTCGAAAGTTAGAATTGTGGTGTTGGTTGTGGGGTTAGGGTACGTACTTGCGGCAATCCGTTCAAGTGTTGGAGCATCATCAGTAGTAGTTTGATCTTCCTCTTTGTTAGGATCTTTAAGCAGGAAGTGAATTTTGTGTGCTAAAACAACTCGCTCTGCACGTTCTCCATCTTCTTGCTTATGATGAGGACGGGAAGGATGTTCGCGGTGCAAATCAGCAGGGATGTAGCGTTCCTTGATTGCTTTCTGCGCTGCTTTCCATTCTTCCTGTTGCGGCTTGATTTCTTCCAGTAGGTTAGTAATCTCTGTATCGTACTCCTCTATCATTGCAACCAATGCGGCGAATTCTGAAGGGTGATTCTCCTCTAGCCGGTGTAGTTTCTGGCCACGATGTGGTCGTTGGTGACCGCGTTTTGCATGGCGGCGGCCATCTCTTTCTTTTCCTTCCTGGCGTTGTGTCGCTTTATGCTCGCGGTGCTGAGCTTTAGCTGCTTCTCTGGCTGTTTTTAGCGTCGCTCTTATTTCTGTGAGGCTAGCCTTGTTATCCTGGCTGAGGTCTTCTTCCAGTTTTAGGCGTTGGGCGCGCATTACAGGTGCAATTTCTGTTTTTCTATATTCCTGAATTTCCTCACGCATTGCTTTGCGATCTACTGACTCCATCAGTTCTCGACGTTCAGCTTTTTCAGCGGCACGAAGTTCCTTGAGGCTAGCAAGTTGATCGGCGGTAAGTATTTCGCTGATGCGATCTTTGGCTGATTGATGAATAGTGCGGGCAGCATCGCGTTTGCCTTCACGGTCCAGGTCGGTACATTCGTGCAATGCAGCCATGGCCTCCTTGGTCTCTTGGTGCAGCTTGTCTAAGTTAGCAGCTTGTTCTGAGTTTATTTCCAGTTCGGTTTTCATTTCGTCAGAGAGCTCCCTTGCAGGCATTCTGTGTCCATGTTGAGCTAACAAACTGCCTACGGTAGTAACCGCTATAAGTAACAATAAAATGATTCGATTTTTCATGTTCAATTACTTTTGTGTTGTTCCTTGGTTTTTTGATTGATTCGGTTTTTTCTTCCGCCTTGTAGGCTTTTCAGGGCCTCGCTCCAGAAAACGCCGCCATTTTTGACTGCGTTCTTGTTGTTGTTCTGTGAGCATGGGTTCCATAGTTGTAAAAAGAGAATCTGTAAGAGAAATTCGTTCCACTTGGTGTTCTTTGTTCAATTCATGGAAACGCTCACCGTATGATTTTAGCAATGGGCGCAATTCCAATTGTTGCTCTTCTGTTGCAGCGATTTTTTCTAAAAAGAGGTCGCCAAAATTTTGGCCACGTTCTAACTGTCGAAAGTGCCGAACCTTTTCTTTAACCAAATACCGGTTTGTCAGGAATCCTCCTACAAAACCTACGAGAAGAAGACCTAGCACGACTAGTATGACTTTGAATTTTTGCATAGGTTTATTTCAATATTTATTCATCAAAAGCGTAGACGTCATCCAATTCCATTTGTTCTAGCCCAAGAATGGCTTCTGACTCAAGGGTTCCACTAGAGTTGTAAATAAGGCCAAGCCCGAGTAGCAAGGCTATACACGCTGCAGCTGCCACGGAGCGCCACTGTACGATAAGCGGTCTCAAAAGCTGTTGCTCTTCTCGCAAGCGTTGCAAAACATTAGTGGTAAACAAGGGGCTTGGAGCAGGATGCAATTGTGTTAATGCATTCCTTAGCACTTGTAACATTGCAAGCTCTTCTTTTAGCCAATCGTTTGCTGCCATAGCTTTCGCTAAACGTAGGTTTTCGGCCTCAGAAAGCTTGCGATCCAGTGATTGGCGGAGCAACTCTGACAGCTCAGCGTGTTCAGGTGGACGGGATGACATAATTATTGGTTTAAAATTGGTTTCAAAATTTGTTGAAGCGCCTGTTGCGCTCTCGATAATCGCGAGGCTACGGTACCCATAGGTAAGTCGAGCATCTTTGCTGTTTCGGAAACAGAATATCCTTCTACTAACCTCAGGACGACGACTGCTCTTTGATCTTTGGGTAATTTCTTAATTGCCATTTGTAGTGTGTCTCTTAAATCTGCTCTTTCCGGAGATTGAGCATTGTCAGCCTGTTCCGCAGCGTTATACTCCTCTAGTTTAGACCATGGTAGCCAACGACGTTTTTTACGCTTCGCAATAGCTGTCAACGACGTGTTGATAGCGATGCGCCCGAGATAAGTGCCCAACTGGGAATCGCCCTGAAAGTTATTCAGTGCTCGAAAAAATTTCAAGAATACCTCTTGTGCTATATCGTCCACTTCTTCCGGTCCCAGCATCCCTCCGATGATACCTCGTACTGTTGCTTCATGGCGTTCCACAAGCAAACCAAACGCTCGGGTATCTCCCTTACGTGCTTTTGCTAATAGTAAATCATCGTGCAGTGTTGCGGTCAAATCTATTGGGTTGCGGTTTCGGAACTTAGACTGGAGTAGCCATCTTTTTTTTCCTTGTGCTAATTATTATTTGGGAAAAATAGTAAATTGTCACAAGCTAACGATTCTTGCAAACCACCGCTGGATGGAAAAACCAATCGAAGACCATTTGCCTCCCTACCGGGTCAGGCCTCGCTTTCAGGTCGTCACTGAAGATAATTTTGGGCAGCTTGAAGAAAAGGTAAGTAAAGCGCTTAAAGAAGAAGATGCACCTTGTACGGGGCGCGTTAACCCTGGATACATTACACTTTACCTTCCCACGGCAGAGCAGCACTATTGGTCGCCCCAGTTGTCGATAACCATGGATGAGGTGGAAGAAGGAACGCTGTTGCGTGGCCTGTATGGCCCTAGACCTGCAGTGTGGACCATGTTTGTTTTCTTCTATGCACTCCTTGGTTTTTCTATTTTAGTGATTGGAATTATTGGCATGGCCAACCTTTCACTGGAGAAGTCGGGGGCTATTCTTTGGCTGGTTCCTTTACTTGTTATTGCGTTTCTATCTCTTTATTTGGTCGCTTTCTTTGGACAAAAGGCAGGGCATGACCAGATGGTGACGCTTCACCAATTTTTGGAAGAGAGCACGGGGTTGAATATTGATCGAGAGCATCAAGAGGAAGCGGAACGGATAGCGACGTAGGTGCAACCGACGTCGAACAGAGAAATTAAAAAAGATGAAGAAAATGTTTTTTCAGGCAACGATGCCTATGCCGCAAAATCTTCAAGACTGGGAAAGCAGTCCTTCTGATAAATTTAATAAACTTCATGAATCGGTTTATTTTGACAATACGACAGGAATGACTATGTTTTTTTTCCAACTTAGATATTCCTATACCAGATCTTGATAAAATATTTTCTTTTGGCGTTTGGATTGAAGTTGGTATTGAAGCCTTTCGATCAATTACTAAAGGTGAAACATCATGCACAGGAACACTAATTTCAAAACTACACGCATTTTATGAAGACAGTGTCGGGCTTCCTGTTGAATGTTTATTTGATCTCAGTAGTGTAGATTTTTATGTTCCTAAAGCCTTTGTTGTTGATAAAGAGAGTCGATTGTATTTTGATCAAAAAAATGGCTTATCTCTAGAAGATTATCATAAATGGCAAAAAAAACTGCTGGGGTAGCTCTCGTCTTTGAAAAATCTATTCTAAAAATGTCACGTTTTGCCGTTTTCAAACTTATAAAGAGGATAATATAATTTTACGATCACTGTTCGGCGTAGATTATATCTATGTCGGTGTGTCCGCAAAATTCTGTTTTGCGTATATCACTTAGCCAAACCAAATCACCATGTCAACTGGTTACCAAATAGACAATCAAAGCGGATTGTATTTCTTAACTTTACAAGTGATAGACTGGGTGGATGTATTCACTAGGAAAGTGTACCGAGATATCGTATTATCAAGTCTGGAACATTGTGTACAGCATAAAGGCTTGGTACTATGGTCTTATGTCATAATGAGCAATCACATGCATTTGATTGTGAGTGCCCGACAAAACAACCTTTCCGACACTTTACGAGATATGAAGCGGTTTACGTCTACTGCTATACTGAAAGAGATAATGCAGCACAAAAAAGAGTCGCGCCGGGATTGGATGCTGAAGCGCTTTGAATTCGCAGCGAAGCAACACCAACGCAATAGTGAGCACCAATTTTGGACACACGAAAACCATGCAGTGGTCTTAGAGAGTCCGAAATTTATCCGCCAGAAGTGTGCTTACATACATAACAATCCTGTAAAAGCCGGATGGGTGGAGCATGCTAGTGATTGGCGGTATAGCAGTGCGTCGAATTACGAAAATAAACACAGCTTGATTGATGTGGAATTGCTGGATGAGATGTATCAGGCGTGATGTCAGCGACGTAGGTACAACCTACGCCGAACAAGTGGGCCAAAATCCAGTCTGACTTT